>NZ_NIBG01000020.1 GCF_002270055.1 Anaeromicrobium sediminis
ATTATTAATGTTACTTTCTAATTTAATATTATACTCATTTCCATTTTTCCTATATACTGAAGACTTTTTACCATATAGGGCCATATTTATTTGTCTCTGAATATCATACTTAGTTATTCCCATACTTATGGCCTTATCTTCATTCACATCCACATTTATTTCATATGTCTTATCCTTCATATTATGCTTTACGTTAGCTACACCTTCCATGTGGCTAATTTCTTTTTTAAGCATATTCGATACTTCTGCTAATCTATCTAAATCATCTCCTGATACTTTTATTTCTACCTTTGCATCGGATGGTGAAGCATTTGCTAGTAGTTTTACTTTACATTCACCTGCTGAAATATTTTCATCTAATAATACTTGTATAAAGTCTGCAAGCTCTAAATTAGAGTTAAATCTACTATCTCCCTTTTCTAAATCAAATTTACAAACCATTTGTCCATAGTCATTTGAAGGCATGGCTGGTGGCATGGATATATAAAACTTTGGAAGGCCATTTCCTACAGCAACCGTATAACTTGTTATCTCTGGCACATCCTTTAATAAGTCTACCACTTCATCTGTAAGTTCTTCTGTAGCATCTATATTCGATGCTGCTTCTGAATTCATATCTATATACAGCAAAGTCTTATCCGTATAAGGGAAAAATTCTGATGGTAGTGCTGGCATTAATATCTTAACCACTAAAATTAGTATTATAAATGTACTTATTACTACAGTTTTAGATTTATTTAAAGAATTTCTTAAAGTATTTTTAAAGAATTTTCTTAATACATTTTCTTTCCCATTCTTTTTAACTGTCTTTTTAAATAGCATAGCTGACATGGCCGGTGTAATAAACATGGATACCACATAAGCTGCTATTATGGATATTATAAGAACTAAAGGTATAGCCACTAAGAAGTCTCCTGCTACTCCTGGCAATCCCAATAATGGTGAAAATGCCGCTATAGTAGTTAGCGTTGCTGTGAATATTGGAATGGCAGACATGCTAGTTCCCTTCTGTGCTGCTTCATCAGGAGTCTCTCCATTATCTATTCTCACTTGGATAGTGTCACTAATAACTATGGCATTATCCACTAGGATTCCAAGGGCTACTATTAAAGCCGTTAAGGACATCTGATGTATTTTTATTCCCATTAAATACATGACTCCAAAGGTTATTAGTATGGACATGGGAATAGCTGCTGATACTACTAGGGCATTTCTCATACCCATTCCTAAGAATACTACTACAATAACCAATACTACACCCTCAACTAAATTTATCATAAAATCATTAACAGATTTAGATACATCCTCTGGTTGATATATGACTTCTTCTACTACTAGGTCCTCTGGTAATTGAGCCTTTACCTCATCTATTATTTTTCTTACGTCTTTACCTATTATTACTACATTTTTTCCTTCTTTAAAATATCCAGTTAAGAGTACAGCATTCTTTCCATTTTGTTTATACTTTTGAGCTCCTTCTTCAAGGCCCATATATATGTCTGCCACATCTCTTAACCTTACTGTACTACCATTTTGTGACGATATTCCTATTATAGTATTTTCTACATCCTTTAAAGATGTGAATATACCTGGTGTTTTTACTGTAATCTTATCTTTACCATATTCAATATCTCCAGATGGTATTTCAACATTTTGTGCTTGTAGTGCTTTATCTATATCATCAATTCCCATTCCATATTGATTTAATTTTTCTATATCTACAACTACTTTAACTTCTTTTTCTAATTTACCCTCTATGGTGAACTTAGATATTCCATCTACATCTGATAATTTATCTTCAAATAATTCACCAAAAGACTCTAATTGATCATAGGTATAATTGTCCCCTGATAAACTTATTATGATCCCTGCAGCTTCAGTTAAATCCGTATTTATATCACTTGCCATAGTGCCACTAGGAAGTTCACTTTCCACATCAGCTACGGCATTTCTCACATCCTGCATGGCCTTGTCATTATCCACATCACTATCAAAGGCTACTAAAACAATTGATAAACCTTCCTTAGATGTTCCTTCCACCTTATCAAATCCATCTAATTCCACCATCTTATCTTCTATCTTTTTGGTTACAAGTTCCTTCACATCGTTAGGAGATGCTCCTGGATAGGGAGTTACAATAAGGGCATAGGGTGCCGATACATCTGGACTCTCTTGTCTTGGCAATATATAGTAACTAACGGCTCCTACTATACCTATTACAATGGATAGAAATATAACTATTACCTTTTTCTCTATAACTTTTTTAATTATGCTATTCATAAGTATGACCTCTCTACTCCACTATTTTTATTTTAGTTCCATCATCTAAATTCTTCATACCGCTTATAGCTATTTTTTCTCCTGCCTTTAAGCCCTTTACTAACATCTTGTTATCAGAGATTTTATCTATTTGTATAGTTCTCTTAAAAGCTCGATCTCCATCTATTACATACACATAGTCTTCTCCATTAGAAAAAATCGATGTTACTGGTACCCATATGCCCGATTCCGCTCCTATAGGGAAATCCACATTGGCAATAGAACCTAATCTATACTTATTTGTATTAACTGTTACTTCCACATTATAGGTTCTACTTTCCTTATCTGGAACTTCTGAAATATTTGTTACAGTTCCATCAGCCTTATTTCCATCCACATCTACTTGGGAATTTTGACCTAATTTTAATTTATCAATATCCCTTTGAGATACCCCTACATTTATTACCTGTTCATTACTTCTAAGAACTAATATGGGATTATAGGCTCCTACTAATTCATTTTCTTCTACTAGCACATCTAATACAATCCCATCATTTTTAGATTTTAGTGTTGCATCATGAATTAAAGTAGTTTTATAATCATAATCAGCCTTTGCCTGTTCATATTGAGCCCTTGCCTGTAAATATACTGATTCACTTTGATCCAGTTGAAGTTTCACTTTGTCATATGTATCTCTAGATACGGCCTGTTGACCATATAATTTCTCTATTTTATTAAAATATTCTCTATTATAACTTAGAGCATCATTGGCCTTTGTAATATTTAACTCCGCTGCATCTAATACTCCCTTAGCAGCTGTTACTTGGAAATTTAAATCAGAAGTATCTAGTGTTGCTAGTATTTGTCCTTTACTTACTTTATCACCCTTTTCCACATTTATAGATCCAATCTTTCCATTTACTTTAAATCCATATTTAGTGGTTTCCTTAGAATCTACAGTTCCTATATAGTCTAAGCTAACAGGCTTTTCATCCTTAGCTACCTCTTGTACCTTTACAGCCTTAACCCTTTCTTCCTTTTCATCTGCCTCAGCTTTATTGCAACCTGAGAGTGAAAACATCAACATTAATATAACCATTAGTGATACTAGTTTTTTCATACTTTATTCATCCCCTTTTTTATAATTTAATAGGATTAATGAACCGATATTCATTAATGTGTATAATTTAAAATGAATGATTGGCCATTCATTTTTGATTTAAAAAAAATAATATTATTTTAATGCATTTACGCACATTTTAACTATTTTATTTACTCTCTCTTCTGTTAACTTATTTGTATCCATGCCATCCCTTAATAACCAACTTATGTAGGTAAAGGGCATTGCTACTAATACTAATCCCATGTCAGTAGAGTCTACTTCTTCATCTAGTTCTTTTTTCTTTTTTCCCTTCTCAACCATAGCATCAATAAATTTTTGAATCGGCATTTCACTATTTTTAATTATTCTTTGAAAAGTAGTTCCTGATTCTACAGCTAATACTGCTGCAAGCATGGCCTTTGATGGATAGTTTCTAGCCATGATAAACAGTTTTTTTATAAAATCCTCTATTATGTTATATATGGAATCTTCCCTTTTACATAAAGAATTTATCTCCTCATCATACATCCTAAAGTTACTTCTTATTAATTCAGTAACTAACTCTTCCTTACTTTCATAATGTCTGTACATATATCCAGTAGAAACCCCTGCACGTTTTGCTATTTGTGCTATGGAAGCTCCCATGTATCCATATTCAACTATCATTTCTATTGCTGCTTCTTTTATTTTCTCTATTTTTGTTGGATCTGTTCTTCTCGCCATAATTTACTTCCCTCTTCTTAAATGAATTTTAATTCATTTTATTACATTCATACACTTTAGTCAATAGGAAATATTAAATTTTCTTTTCCAATTATATATCATAATTAGTTTTTTAAATATAGTTATTTTTTATTTTTTTGAATTTTCCCACCAAAAGGCATACTTTGTATGCTTCGCTATGGAACCCTATGGTTCCCTTCGACGCAACTGAAGTTGCTGAGCACCCTCCTTTAAACAGGCAGGGGAATTCTTCCCCCACACCCCCTTCATTTTTAACTTATTCACAGTTTTAAAAGTTTATAATTTATGAGTAAGTTAAAAAGAGGTCTATTTCTAGACCTCTATTTTTCTTCCTTCCCTGAAAGTCTCTATTAAACTGTATATTACAGGTATTACTATCATAGTTAAAAAGGTAGATGCAGCCAATCCAAACATGAGACTTATGGCCATGGGTGAAAATAAACTACTATTGCCTATGGCTAATGGAACTAAACCCATTATGGTAGTTACTGCGCTTAGTATGATAGCATTAAATCTTTTATCAACTGCATCTATACAAGCCTCATCTATATTGTGACCCTCATTTCTTGCATCATTTATATACTCAATTAAAAGTATTCCGTTCTTAACAACCAATCCTATTAAAGCTATTATTCCTAAAAATGCCGTTAAGGACAGGGGCTTTTTAAAGAAGTATAGCCCTATAACAGACCCTATTATAGATAGTGGTATGGTCATAAGTATTACTAGGGGTTGTATAAATGAATTAAATTGTATAACTAAAATAATATATATTAATATTACTGTAAACCCTGCTAATATGCCTGCCACACTAAAGTATTCCTTTATGTCTTCACGTTCTCCATCAAAGGTAATTTTTACGCCAGACAAATCCATTTTAGGAAGCAACTCATTTTCTATTCTATATTCAATCTCTGTAGCATTGTATCCTGGTAATTCATTGGCTAATAGTTCTATTGATTGTTCCCTATTAAAGGTTTTTATAGTATCTAGCTTACTGGAATAATTTATTTGAGCAAATTGTTTTAATGGAACTTTTTTCCCTGTTATGGACGATTTTATTTTCATGTTACTAAGAAGGGCCGTATCTTTAATATTGCTTTCTATTTTTATATTGTATTCGCCTCCATCCCTTCTATAAACAGAAGATACCTTACCATAAAGGGCCATGTTTATTTGCTTTTGAATATCATATTTGGTTATTCCCATACTTATGGCCTTATCTTCATCTATATCCACTTGTATTTGATATACCTTATCCTTCATATCATGTCGTACATTAGTGGTTCCTTCTAATTTAGACACTTCTTTTTTCATAATATTAGCCACTTCCATTAATCTATCTAAGTTTTCCCCAGACATTCTTACTATGATCTTAGCATCTTTAGGTACTGCATTAGCTAAAAGCTTGGCCGTACACTTTCCTTCTGGTATATTTTCATCTAATATACTTTGTATATGGTCTAATAATTCTAGTTTTGATTTAAAACGATTTTCTCCTTTGGCTAAATCAAATTTGCAAAGCATTTGACCATAATCACTAGATGGTGTAGCTGGAGGCATAGTTAGATAAAATTTAGGTAATCCGTCACCTACGGCCACCGTATAATTTGTTATTTCTGGTATGTCCTTTAAAACCTCTACCACATGATCTGTAAGTCTTTCTGTAGCCTCCATATTAGCTATATTTTCCGAATCCATGTCTATATAAACTAAATCCTTATCCACATAGGGAAAAAACTCCGATGGTAACAGGGGCATAATTATTTTTACAGTAATTAATAAAACTATAAAGGTGCTGAGTACTACAGTTTTTTTTCTTTTCAAAGACTGTCCTAAACATTTGTGGAAAACTCCCCTTAACCTTTGTTTTTTTAATGCCTTCTCCTTAGTAGGTTTGAAAAAAATAGTAGCCAGAGATGGAGTTATGAACATGGCTCCCACATATGCTCCTATTATGGATATGATAAGCACTTGTGGTATAGCTAATAAAAAATCTCCTGCTGCTCCTGGTAAGCCTAGTAGTGGTGAGAAGGCTGCTATAGTAGTAAGGGTTGCTGTAAATATAGGGATTGATGACATACTAGTCCCTTTAAAAGATGCCAGTTCATTACTTTCTCCCTTATCGATCCTCACTTGAATAGTATCACTAATAACTATGGCATTATCCACAAGTATACCTAATGCTATAATAAGAGCTGTTAAAGACATTTGATGTATCTTTATTTTCATTAAAAACATTACTCCAAAGGTCATTAATATGCAAAGGGGTATGGAAGTGGATACTACTAAGGCGTTTCTAAGACCCATTCCTATAAAGACTACTATTATTACTAGTACGATACCTTCTAGTAAGCTTAACATAAAATTATTTACTGAATCCGATACATCCTTTGGTTGATATACTACCTCCTCCACTACTAAATCGGTGGGCAATTTACTTTTAACATTATCTATTATCTTCCTTACATCTTTACCTATTAATACAACATTTTTATTTTCCTTAAAATAACCTGTTAAAAGTACTGCATTCTTTCCATTTTGTTTATATTTAGCCATACCTTCTTCTAAATCCACATATATATTAGCCAAATCCTTTAAACGAAGAACATTTCCATTTTGTGGCGATACAGCTATTATGGTATTTTCTATATCCTTTATGGATGTGAATATACCAGGTGTTTTTACTGTAATTTTATCTCCATCATAATCTATATCTCCCGTTGGAATTTCAACATTCTGTGCTTGTAATATTTTATCTATATCATCAATTCCCAATCCTATTTCATTTAATTTTCTAATATCTATATCTACCTTTACTTCCTTGTCAAGTTTACCTTCTATAGTAAATTTAGATATGCCCTCTGCATTTGAAAGTTCAGTCTTAAACAGCTCTCCAAAGGACTCTAATTGTTCATAAGTGTAATTTTCACCAGATAAACTTATTATGATTCCTGCACTCTTAACCAAGTCCGTATCTATGTGGATACCCATTATACCTGATGGCAGATCCCTTCTCACATCTTCTATGGCATTTCTCACATCCTGCATGGCCTTATCGTTGTCCGCATCTGAATCAAACTTTACTATTATAATTGATAGACCTTCCTTTGAAGTTCCCATAGCCTTTTCAAAATCATCCAATTCTACCATCTTATCTTCTATCTTTTTCGTAACCAATTCTTTTACATCTTTAGGAGTTGCCCCAGGATAAGATGTTATAACCATAGCATAAGGAGCTGATACATCTGGACTTTCTTGCCTTGGTAAAATATAGTAACTATATATGCCTACTAAACCTATTATTACCGCTAAAAATATGGTTATTACTCTCTTTTCAATAAGTTTTTTAATTATTGTATTCATTCAAATAACCCCTTTATTTAACGATTTTAACTTTAGATCCATCGTCTAAATTTTTCATCCCGCTTACTGCTATAATTTCTCCAACTTTTACCCCCTCAATTTCCATCATATTGTCATATATATTTTTAATTTTAATTCCCCTTTTAAATGCCCTATCTTCTTTTATTACATATACATAATCTTCTCCATTAGAAAATATGGCTGTCATTGGAATCCATATGCCCTCTTCTTCTCCCACAGGAAAGGACACTTTAGCAATTGAACCTAATCTGTATTTTTCATTATTTACTACTACTTCCGTATTGTAAGTTCTAGTATTTTCATCAGGCACCTCACAAATGTTGCTTATTATCCCTTCTGAAATATTGTCTTCCACATCTACCCTAGCTTTCTTTCCCAATATAATTTCATCTATTTCACTTTGAGAAACACCTATATTGACTACTTGACTCTCACTTCTAACTACCACAGCAGGATAATATGCTCCTATCAATTCATTTTCTTCTACTAATACATCTAGTACGACCCCATCCTTCTTAGCTTTTATGGTAGAATCATCTATAATATTTATGGAATACTCATAGTCTGCCTTCGCCTTCTCATATTGAGCCTTGGCTTGTAAATATGATGCTTCATTTTGATCTAATTGAAGTTTAGCTTTGTCATAATTGTCTTTAGAAGCAGCATTTTCTTCATATAGTTTTTCTATTTTCTTAAAATAATCCCTATTGTAATCTAATGTATCCTTTACTTTCCCTATATTTAACCTGGCCGTGTCTAGTACTCCCTTAGTCCCCTTCATTTTAAAATTTAAATCCTTTACCTCTAATATAACTAACACATCTCCAACCTTTACCGTGTCTCCCTTTTCTACCATAATCCTCTCAATTTTCCCATTTACCTTAAATCCATATTTAGTAGTCTCTTTAGAATCTACAGTTCCTATATATTCTAAAAATACAGGCCTTTTTTCAAATTTTACTTCCTGAACTTTTACTGCTTTTACCCTCTCCTTATTTAAATCTGCCGATGCCTTTGAACAAGCTGTCAATGAAAATAAAAGTACAAAAGAAATTAATACCATACATACTCTTCTCATGACTATTACTCCCTTCTTTTTAATGAATTAAAATTCATTATTCGCCCAAATAAAATGAATGGTTAGCCATTCATTTTATACTTATTAAATTACTTTGTATACACACCAACTTTCCTGAGGATAACATCCCCCTTACAATATACTATATATATTCATATTGATTTAAAATATTACCAAATCAAAGAATTTTTTAATAATTTTTCAATAATTGATTCTCTTGAATTTTAAAAAAGCTAGGATTACTCCTAGCTTTTTCATTTAAACACATATTCTCTATATAAGATAAAAGTTAATCCTAAAGGAAATCTAATTCCTATAACAGGATGAGCCTTTAGGCCTTTACATGTCATAATGGAATAAATACTTCCCATAGAATAGGGATCTATATTTATATAATCAAAATGAAAATCTATTTCTATTAAGTAGATTCCACTAAAAATTAATATGACATACAATATTTTCTTTACAAAACTTATGCCATCTTTTTTTATCCATCTATATGATAACCAGGTACTTCCTATGAATAATAAAACCCATATGAACAAATAGATAAATTTCATGTACATAAATTTCTCCCCTTAAAATACCTTATCCACTTTTGATTATTGACTCTCTTGGTGCAACGATAGGTTCATGCAAATAATTTCTAAATACCCCTAAATAGAACTTAACGATCTGACGGATAACTCCCCCTGAATAACCACCAACAATCTTTCACATGTTCCCTTTATCGTTGCAACAGATAGTGTTACTTACTAAATATAAGTTCTACATTTAGGATGAACTTACCTTCTATTTTATATAATAATACAATATACCAAAAAATGTCTTATATAGAACAATAATGTGTTTTTAGGGAATGAAAATACACTTTTCTCCCCTAAAAACACATATCTCATTCAAATAAAGCTCCTAGATTAAAACTAGGAGCTTTTATATTTGAATATTTCCTAATACTATATTTATATCATCCCTTAGGATGTACTTGGTGGATTCATAATCCAATTTTTCTCGTAATTCAATTCCACAATTTTATCAAAGGCTTTTTTATCATCTTCAGTAATATCCCAAATAAATTTTCTCAAATCTCCCCTTGTAGCATCCATAAATGCAATATTATCAAGAATCAATGACAATCTTAATATTTCCATTATAGCTAACCCTATTTGTTCGTCAGTTATTTTTTTCCTCTGGGGCATTGACGGATAGGCTAATTCTTCTTTTTTTAAAAATTCTTGGATTTTTTCCACATGTGGAACTGCTTGCATTTCAGTGCCTTGTTTAATAAATCTTTTTAATTCAGGATCTTCACAAAGATCATGAAGTATATCAAGTACTGGTATTCCTATAATTTTATGACGACATATATCCCATAAACCGGAACTGCCACCCCAATGTAGTGGATGTTTGTTGTCCGTCAATATATCCGTTAGTTTCAATCTATTCACCCTTCCTTTATTCACTATGAATTTATTAAATATTATTTCTTATTGAAATAAAATTATTCACTAGTGTTTAAACTGGGTATAAGAAGACTTATTATAAGAAGTCAGATATTTATAGTTATCTTATACAGCCTTTTCTAATGCAAACTTTAACAATGTCCTTTTCTACAAATTTGTAAGCTAATGGTTTATCTGTATTAGGATCTGTTCCAAAATTTTGAGTACGAGCAAAAACTTCACATAATATGGTTGCACCTGTAATTCTAAATTTATCACCTTCGTTAGCATCTTCTCGATCAATTGCACATTGGAAAGGAATATCATCTACAATTTCTTTTTCTTGTTCAATTCCATTGTCCAAAAGGGCAGTATAGGTGATAGTCCTGCGAATGAATCCACTGATAACAACTTTTTCAGGGCATACCTTTTCAATTTCAGCATAAACTGCATTTTCATGAACAATAGGTTCATCCCTTAATGCAGGAGGAACTAATTGAGTGTCTCCCTCCACCATAACTTGGCAACAGGACTGAGGGTTAGCTACAGGTATAGGACAATCAACAACCTTAAGTGGTCTCATCATTTCATTGTCTTCATGGTCTATTATATGGCAATGCCATACATATCCAGGACCAAAGGTAGGATCAAATGGAAATAAATTTACCCCGGGCTTAACTTTTTTAGGATTAGCATCCTGCGGTGCCCAGCGAAGTTTAAGTCTAGTAACTTGTCCTGGCATCATTAAAACAGTATCTTTCCATCCACGCTCATTTGGTGGTGGATCAATCGGATTACCTTCCAAGAAAGGTTCAACAGGCAATGATATGGTTGGATGTTGAAGAGGAGGTTCACCATTAAGTTTGATCCATTCTTCACGGTATTTTGTACTATCAAAGTTTTGACGATTTAAAACTTGGAACTGTATTAGGTGTATGTGAATTGGATGTGCACCACCCGTAAGGTTCACTATTTCCCACTCCACCGTTGATCCTACTATAGGCAATTCTGAAACCGGAGCCCCCCACACCTGTCCATCCAGTAATAATTCAAGAGGCATTGTAGGTTGCCTGAATATCACGTTTAGAGTTAATACCTCTTTAGGCACATCTGGAGTCAGTACAGGTATTTTATTCAACTCTGCTGGAAGTTTATTTGGTGGTACTACAGGTGTATCAAGTACAGTGAATTGCATAATTTGTCCAACAGTATCCGGGTCTGGTATTGGACCATTTGGGAAAGGAGCACGTGCATTATTAGTCATAATGATATTTGTTCCAGGTTCTAACATTGAAAAATCAATCAAGATGTCAGCACGCTCTGCTGGTGCAAGTAGTAGCTCAGTCAACGTAACAGGGAAAGGTAGAAATCCTCCGTCAGAACCAATCTGAATAAAGGACTGATTATTTGAAAGCTTCAGATTATAGGTTCGGGTGTTAGATCCGTTAATGACCCTGAATCGGTATTGTCTACGCTCCACATTCAAATTAGGCCATACCTTTCCATTGACCATAATAGTATTACCTATAAATGCGGGACGCCAATAGGGGTGAACATCAGGAACGACGCCATTGCTAGGAAACAATAATGAACCATCTTCATTGAATGAACGGTCCTGAATAACTATAGGCATTTCATAGGGGCCACTTGGAAGAAGTGGAGATATTTTATTGTTTGGATCTCTTAGTAGATAGGCTCCAGCGAAGCCTCCATATACGCCAAGACGTGTGGTTCCTAGTGCATGATCATGATACCAAAGTGTAGTTGGCTCCTGTGTGTTTTGATAGGTAAAACGGGACTTGGAAAATGCCTCACCTTTTTTTTCCTCTCCAGCCGTAAACCATGCCTCTGGATGACCATCTGAATCAGATCTAACCTCTGCCCCATGTAAATGTACCACAAGAGGAACTGGACTCTGGGCTAAAGCATATCCTGGAGGAAATGGTAAAAATGGTGGTATTGGTCTTGGCATATTATTAGGATTTGCCCAATGTAGTGTTGGATCTACCGCAAACAAATTTGGTTCGGTAATGTTATTTACCCACTGCACATTTACGGGTATGTCTCGAACAGCTTCAAAGGTAGCACCTGGTGTACTACGGAAACAAGAAATCTCACCTATACACGGATCTTCCACAGTACCTTCAAATCCCCAGACAGTTGTCATAGGAAACATAGGCGGAAGGAGCTGTTGCATAAATTGGGTCATACTAATTGTATAGTTATGACTTATATCTTCACCTGTAATCGGATCTTTTACAATGGTAGGTTTAAATACAGGTGGAATAAACAATTGATTAACATATTTAGGGATGATATTTGGATCTAATGGTTTTGTCATCCCTATCGCCTCCTTTTTATATAAATATTTGAGAATAAGTTGTCCCTTCTCACTTATATAATATGAGGCTTGGCCAAAAAAGTGATTAATTAGCCTTTTATATTATTATGCCGTTTTGGCAGATGAAAATAGGGCTAGGCTTATAAAATCAAATTTTCAAGCCTAATCCCATTCCGTTACCCTATATATTCTAAAAACAAATAATAGTCTCCCTTAATTTTTGAAGCTATGAACTGGGGCTGGAACTCTTCCTCCTCTATTTATAAAATCAACACTACTAAATTTACTTACGGCCATAATAGGAGCACTTCCTAAAAGACCTCCAAATACTACTTCATCTCCGAGACCTTTACCATAAACGGGAATAATCCTTACGGCAGTTGTTTTATGATTTATTACTCCAATAGCCGCTTCATCGGCAATCATAGCTGAAATAGTTTCATCTGGAGTATCGCCAGGAATGGCGATCATATCAAGACCTACTGAGCAGACACACGTCATTGCCTCTAATTTTTCAATATTTAGTGAACCAGATTTTACAGCCTTTATCATTCCCTCATCTTCACTAACAGGGATAAATGCTCCACTTAATCCACCCACATGGGAAGAAGCCATAATTCCTCCCTTTTTAACAGCATCGTTTAAAAGGGCTAAGGCCGCTGTAGTACCGTGTCCCCCACAGCTTTCAATACCCATTTCTTCTAAAATTCTTGCCACACTATCTCCTATAGCAGGAGTTGGTGCAAGGGATAAATCTAGTATTCCAAAGGGAACATTCAGCCTATTTGCGGCTTCCTTCCCTACTAATTCTCCCATTCTCGTTATTTTAAATGCAGTTTTCTTTATGGTGTCAGCCACCACATCAAAGGGAGCACCCTTTACCTTTTCTAGTGCTGCTTTTACAACTCCTGGTCCGCTTACACCTACATTTATGACGCATTCCCCTTCTCCAGCTCCATGAAAGGCTCCTGCCATGAAAGGATTATCTTCTACTGCATTAGCAAAAACAACAAGCTTAGCACATCCTATACTATTTTGATCCCTCGTAAGATAAGCTGTCTTTTTAATGATTTTACCCATATGGGCAACTGCATCCATATTTATACCCGACCGGGTGTCTCCAATATTTACTGAAGAACACACTCTTTCTGTAACAGAAAGGGCCTCTGGAATTGAATCTATAAGAATCCTATCTCCCCTTGAATATCCCTTTTGAACAAGGGCTGAAAAACCACCAATGAAGTTAACGCCTACTGCCTTTGCCGCCTCATCTAGTGTCTTTGCAAACTCTACATAATTTTTATCATTGCTTGTTTGGGCAACTAATGATATGGGGGTTACAGAAATCCTCTTATTTATAATAGGTACTCCATATTCTGCTTCAAGTTCTTCTCCCACTTTTACTAGGTTTTCTGCATATCTTGTAATTTTATCGTAAATCTTAATCCGCGATTGTTTTCCATCTGTATGGCAGCAATCTAGTAAGGATATCCCCATGGTAATAGTTCGAATATCTAGTTTTTCCTTTTCAATCATTTGAATTGTTTCCATTATATTTTTAAATTTACTCATTGTCATCATCTCCCATTATGAAATTTTGTGCATAGAATCAAATACATCTTCATGTTGTATTTTAATAGAAACACCTATACTTCTACCCACTTTTTCAAGATTGTCTTTTATATCTTTAAAGAAATCTTTCCTATCTTTTAAATCTACAATCATAATCATGGTAAAGTAATCCTGCAAAATAGTTTGGCTAATATCTAAAATATTTATATTGT
This sequence comes from Anaeromicrobium sediminis, assembly GCF_002270055.1. NCBI lineage: Bacteria > Bacillati > Bacillota > Clostridia > Peptostreptococcales > Thermotaleaceae > Anaeromicrobium > Anaeromicrobium sediminis. Next base: position 14,138 of record NZ_NIBG01000020.1, read on the forward strand.
TTTCTGCTAAAGCAGAAGTAACCTTTGCAATTATACCAACCTTATCCTTTCCTATTACTGTAATAACGCCCTTCATAAAACACATCTCCTCTTTTATTGAATATAATTTTTTTAAAAATAAAAGAGACACAATCAAAATGATCGGTCTCTAGAAAGTAAAATTATAAATGAAAAATAAGTATGTATCCATAGGAATACACCCTTTTTCATTATTAATTATCCCCTGTCCTTTTACCTGAGAGTTTCACCATTGCTGGCTTTCCCCTTCGGTGCTCATATGAGTCTCTCCAGAGGCCCGTCCCATAACGGTCGCAAAAACTTCCGCTATCTTCAACCGGCACTATGAAATTATGTAGAGAATTATAACACAATTCTAAAATGTAACGCAACTACAAATTTAAAAATACATTTTTGAGACGTATATACCTTTTAGTTGTAAGCTCCATAAATCATAGCACCTACAAGTTTTTATAAATCAAAAATTTTTCAGCAGGTGGAACATCAGAACATCCTTTGCTGCAAACAATTATGAACCTTCTATCCTAACTATAACATTCACACTCTATAGTCTGATAGTGACTTGCCTGTGAAACGTTTTGATTTATGGAAATGTAGTAGGTCCACATAAGCCTAGCTTACATATAATTTCTCTCCATAGCAAAAAAGATTCTAGTTTTTTATGAGTAAAAAACTAGAACCTTCATATCTCATCTATTTATTATTAAAATATTCTTTCGGTGGCTTTGGGCCAAAGAATTGGTAGTAGTCTACCTTAATTCTACCGTTAAATAATTTTCTCTTTTTATCTGCTTTCTTACCATATAACTTCTCTAATTCTTCATCAGAAGTTATTATATATTTTGACCAGGTTTTAAATTTTGAAAAGCTCTTCCCCATTCTCTTATAAAGTCTTTGAACTTCTGCCTTCTCCCCTAATCTTTCTCCATAGGGAGGATTGCTGATTATATATCCATATTCCTTGTCAGAATGGATCTTTCCCATATCATGTGATTCAAATTTAATACACTCGTCTACACCTGCATTATATGCATTATCTTTAGCTATCTTTATAGTTTTAGGGTCTATATCTGATGCATATATGTCCAATTCAATATCTTGACGAATAGATTTAAGGGCATGAGTTCTAGCATCTTTCCAAGCTTGCTTTGGTATTCTTGACCAGTTTTCTGATATGAAACTTCTTTCCAGACCTGGGGCTATATTTTTACCTATCATAGCTGCCTCTATAGCTATAGTTCCAGAACCACAAAATGGATCTATAAGGGCTCTGTCCCCTCTCCATCTGCTTATCATTACCATGGCTGCTGCTAGAGTTTCTTTAAGGGGAGCTTCATTGGCCGTCTCCCTATATCCTCTTTTATGTAATCCTACACCAGATGTATCTATGGTAATTGTAGCTATGTCCTTTAAAAGAGCTACTTCTATTCCATATTCTGCACCCGTTTCTTTAAACCAATCTACTTTATATTGAGATTTTAATTTTTCTACTATGGCCTTTTTAGTTATGGCCTGACAGTCAGATATACTAAATAATGTGGACTTTACACTCTTTCCGTTTACAGGAAATTTGTCATTTTCACCGATCCATTCATGCCAAGGTAATTTTTTAACTCCTTGAAACAATTCTTCAAAGGTAGTAGCCTTGAATTCTCCCATTTTAACTAATACTCTATCTGCTACCCTAAGCCACATATTTAATATGGGAATATCCCTTTCCTCTGCCTTAAATTCTACTTTACCATTATCTACTTTTATTACTTCATATCCTAAGTTTTCCACTTCTATTTTTACTAATTTTTCTAACCCAAAGGTTGCCGTTGCAATTAAAGTTAATTCCATATTATCTCTCCTATATGTTATTCTTTAGTATTATAACACATATGGTTAATCAATATTAATTTTGTTGACTAATTGTTGACGTATTTTTTATAATATATAAAATGTCAAAATTTATCTAAATTCATAGGTTTAAGGATAAATATTCCCTTTTCTACTGTTATTAATTTATCTATATTGATTGTAAATAATAAATAATGATAAAATTAGACAAAGTAAGTTATATAGGGAGATAGTTTAGAAATTAAAGTTGTTAACAAATCCTTAAATACTCAGGAGAAATCATATGAATAGAGTAAACAAAATATTAGAAAATGAAAAGTACAAGGAATACTTAAATAGAATAAACATGTGTGAAAAAGACAGAATATTTTGCCGTCATACCCTACAACATTTTATTGACGTATCTAGAGTAGCGTATATTCTTTCATTAGAAAAAAATCTATCCTTAGAAAAGGAAATAATATACGCAGCAGGATTACTCCATGATATTGGTAGGTTTATGGAATACGAGGAAAATATAGACCATGCAGTAGCCTCTGCTCATTTATGTGTGCCTATCCTTGAAGATAGTTTATTTTCTCAGGAAGAAATAGGTTTAATAAAGCAGGCTATAAAAAGTCATAGAAATAAGGATTTATTAAAATCAGATTTAGATTTTATAATTTATGAAGCAGATAAAAAATCTAGATTATGTTTAGACTGTAAGGCACTCAAGGAATGTAAAAAATTCAAAAACACACTACCAAAACTCACATATTAAATAAGGGAGCTGTTTTAGTTGATATTAATGATTGATAACTATGATTCATTCACTTATAACTTAGTTCAGTATTTATCTTCATTAAAAGAAGAAGTAGTTGTAAAAAGAAATGATGAATTGACTATTGAGGACATAGAAAATTTAAATCCAGACATTATCGTACTGTCTCCTGGGCCATGTACTCCTAATGAAGCTGGTATTTGTATAGAAGTAGTTGAAAAACTTAAGGGTAAATATCCAATCCTAGGGATTTGCCTAGGTCATCAAACTATAGGACAAGTATTTGGTGGAAAAATAATAAAAGCGCTAGAACCAGTTCACGGAAAGGTTCACAATATAGATCATACTGATAAGGGCGTGTTTAAAGGACTTAACAATCCTCTTAAAGTAACTAGGTATCATTCACTAGTCATAGATAAGAATACGTTACCAGACTGTCTTGAAGTTACTTCTCTAACTAAAGAAGGAGAAATTATGGGTGTAAAACATAAGGAATTTATGATAGAAGGGGTACAATTCCATCCAGAAGCCATACTTACAGAGCAGGGAATGGAACTACTTCATAATTTCTTAAAGAGAGCTAAATCTAAAAAGTAGGTGACTAAGGATGAAAATAAAAAAAATAGATACTAAATATAACGGATTTGAACTATATACTTTATTTAAAAATTATCCCTATAGCTTCATTCTAGATAGCGGTATGGATAAGGAAAGACTGGGTAAATATTCTTTTATAGGATTTGACCCATTCTTAGTATTTAAAAGTAAAAATGAAACTATAACCATTGAAGAGGGTAATACTACTAGGGTTTGTAAAGGTAATCCCTTTGATGAATTACGAGATATTATGAAAAAATACGAATTCAAATATGATTCTCCCCTTCCCTTTATAGGTGGGGCCGTTGGATATTTTTCCTATGATTTATGCCATCACGTAGAAAATCTACCTAGAACTGCCCTAGATGATGTTAATATATATGATTGTCACTTTGGATTATACGATGGAATAATAGTAGTGGACCATACTGAGGACGAAACATATATATGCTCTTTAGGTATTAAGGATGATGAAAATAAGGTAATAGAATTTATAGAAAATATTATAAGTAAAAAGCCTCTGCCTTCTGTAGAAGAAGAAAATAAGGATGAAGTAACTATAGAATCTAACTTTACTAAAGAAAATTATGTAAAAGCCATAGAAAGTATTAAAAATTACATTAGAAGTGGTGATATATATCAAGCCAATATGACTCAAAGATTTACGGCAAATATGACCCAATCACCCCTTTCTTTATATTCTAAGTTAAGAAATATAAATCCAGCACCCTTTGCTGCATTTATGGACTTAAAGGACCATCACATATTATCCTCTTCTCCAGAGAGATTTATTCAGATAAGAGATAATCATGTGGAAACTAGACCAATTAAAGGAACTAGACCTCGTGGAAAATCCCCTGAGGAAGATAAATTAAATAGCGAAGATCTACTGAGCAGCGAAAAGGATAAATCTGAATTATTAATGATAGTTGATTTAGAGAGAAATGATTTAGGACGAGTTTGTAAGTCAGGAAGCGTATCAGTTCCTGAGTTATTTACCCTAGAAACTTATCCTACTGTATATCATTTAGTTTCCACAGTGGTGGGAGAGTTAAGGGATGAAGTTCATCCTATTGACTGTATAAAATACTCTTTCCCTGGAGGTTCTATTACAGGTGCGCCTAAAATTCGTGCCATGGAAGTTATAGATGAATTAGAACCCACTCAAAGAAATCTCTATACGGGATCAATTGGATATATTGGATTTAATGGAGATATAGATACTAATATAGTGATTAGAACTATCCTTTGTAAAAATAATAAGGCATATTTCCAAGCTGGTGGTGGAATAGTGTGGGATTCTGATGCTCACCTTGAATACGAAGAATCCCTTCATAAGGCACGAGCTTTGATGAATGCATTAAAGTTGTAGGTAATATTATGAAAAACTCACTTGCCTATCAATATGGATATGGACTATTTGAAACTATAAAAGTGGAAAGCTCTAAGTTACTGTTTTTAGATGATCACATTGAGCGATTAGCCTCATCTGCCACTCAAATAAATATGCCGGTAGAACCTTTAAAAAATTTAAAAAACAGGGCCTATTTATATATAAAAGAAAATAACATAAAAAATGGCATACTAAAAATTATGTATATTAAAGACACTAATTATAAAGTAGAATTCCTATATCGTGAAAATCCTTATAGTCAACACCTGTATGAAAAGGGATTCAAAATTAATTTTTCGGATTCAAAAAGAAACCCCTATTCAAATATGGTTTACTTAAAAACTAATAATTATCTAGAAAATATATTGGAAAAAAACAACTCCAAAAGTTTAGGATTTCATGAACCCTTATTTTTAAATGTACACAATCATATAAGTGAAGGTGCCACTAGCAATATATTCTTTGTAAAAAATAATATTGTTTATACGCCAAGTATAAATTGTGGCCTTTTAAATGGAATTATAAGAAAAAATCTAATAAAATTTTGTAAACAAAATAACATTCAGTTAATAGAAGGAGAATTTAGTAAAGAGTTTTTACTAGATTGTGATGAAGTCTTTGTCACTAATTCCATCCTAGAAATAATGCCTGTAAGCATGATAGAAAACAATTCATTCAATATAGATACTTACAATTTAACCAAAGAAATATATAATAAATTTTGTGACTATATGAGAAAAGAGGGGTAAACAATGGATAAGGAAAAAATTAAAAGAGCCGTAAGAGACATATTAGAAGCTATAGGAGAAGATCCAGATAGAGAAGGATTACAGGATACTCCTGACAGAATAGCTAGAATGTATGAAGAAATTTTTTCAGGTCTTAAAGAAGACCCAAAGGACCACTTACAAATATTTTTCCAAGAAGAAAAACATGAAGAATTAGTATTAGTTAAAGACATACCCTTTTATTCCATGTGTGAACATCACCTAGTTCCATTCTTCGGAAAAGCCCATGTGGGATATTTACCAAAGGGAGGAAAATTAACAGGACTTAGCAAATTAGCAAGGGTAGTTGAGACCGTAGGAAAAAAACCTCAACTTCAAGAAAGATTAACTGCACAAGTGGCTGAAACCATAGTGGAAATGTTAGATCCGTATGGAGTAATAGTAGTTGTAGAAGCAGAGCACATGTGCATGACCATGCGTGGAGTAAAAAAATCCGGATCTAAAACTATTACTTCTGCCGTACGTGGATTATTTGAAAGGGATGTAAAAGCAAGAAATGAAGCTATGACGCTTATTAAGTTTTAGGGGGAAATAAATAATGGGCAAAATGGATTTAAAATGCGGTAAATATACATTAAATTTAGGTAGTAAAACTTTCATAATGGGAATCCTAAATGTAACACCAGATTCATTCTCAGATGGCGGAGAATTTACTAGTGTAGATATAGCTATAAAACATGCTAAAGAAATGGTAAGTGAAGGAGCTCACATTATAGATGTGGGTGGTGAATCTACAAGACCAGGTAGTGAAGAAGTGGGAGTAGAAGAAGAAATAAAAAGAATAGCTCCTGTTATAGAAGCCCTTGTACGTGAGGTAGATGTTCCCATTTCAATAGACACTTATAAGTCTCAGGTGGCGGAAAAAGCCCTGTCCCTTGGTGCTCATATAGTAAATGATGTATGGGGAATGCAAAGGGATAAAAATATGGCTAATGTGGTAGCAAAATATAATGTTCCTATCATAGCCATGCACAATCAAATAGGTACTGAATATTCTACAGACATTATGGATAGCATGATAAATTTCTTCAAAGAAACTGTACGTATTGGTACAGAAGCTGGAATATCTCATGATAAGATAGTTTTAGACCCGGGTATTGGCTTTGGAAAAACAGCTGATCATAATATAGAAGTCATGAGTAGACTTGAAGAATTAAACCAATTAGGATATCCTATATTATTGGGTACATCTAGAAAATCTACCATAGGTAAAATACTAGACCTACCTCCTAAAGAAAGGGTAGAAGGCACTATTGCAACTTCTATCATAGGAATTCAAAAGGGCGTAGATATCTTAAGAGTTCATGACGTAAAAGAAAATTTACGTGCCGCTAAGGTAGCTGACGCCATAGTAAGAGGTGTAGTTCCATGGACAAAATAATAATGAAAAATTTAGCTTTCTTTGGCTACCACGGTGCAATGGCTGAGGAAAATGTTCTTGGTCAAAAGTTTTTTGTGGATGTGGAAATTTATACAGATTTAAAAAAGGCAGGAAAAAGTGATCAGGTAGAAGATACTGTTCACTATGGAGAAGCCTACACATTAGTTAAGGACATAGTGGAAAAAAAGACTTTTAACCTAATAGAAGCCCTAGCTGAAAACATAGCCAATGAAATATTAACAAATTTCTCAACAGTAATGGAAATTGATGTTACAATAAGAAAGCCAGAAGCTCCTGTTCCTGGTATTTATGACTATTTTGGAGTACAAATAAGGAGAAGTCGTCATGAGTAAAGCATACTTAGGAATCGGCACTAATATGGGTGATAAATTTAAAAACATAAAAGACACTTTAGAATTACTAAATAAAAATAGTAAAATAAATGTTACTAAAATATCCTCCTACTATGAAACGGAACCAGTAGGATATGCAGATCAGGATTGGTTTTTAAACATAGTTTGTGAAGTAGAAACGGATTTGTTGCCCTATGAATTATTGGATTACTGTGCTTTTATTGAACACGAATTAAAGCGTGAACGAATTATAAGATGGGGTCCTAGAAGCATTGATGTGGATATACTCATTTACGAAGGATTTACATCTACTGATGAGAAATTAACTGTTCCTCATCCTAGAATGACAGAAAGAAATTTTGTAATGATACCTTTACATGAGATAAATGACAATTTAGTAATTAATGGTGAACCTATCAAGAGCATTATTGATAGATTAAATGGAGAAGAAATTAGGAAGGTAAATCATGAAAGATAAAAAAATACTAAACGGACAAGAAATAATAGTTAATGTTAGAAATTTAAAAATAGGTGGAAAGAATCCTAAAATATTTATAGGAGGTCCATGTTCTGTAGAAAGTGAGAAACAAATCATGACTACAGCTAAACACCTTAAAGAAATTGGTGTGGATATTCTACGTGGTGGAGTATTTAAACCTAGAACTAGTCCTTATGCTTTTCAAGGATTAGAAGAAGAAGGTCTTAAAATGTTAAGAAAAGCTGGAGATGAATTTGACTTACCTATCATTACAGAATTAATGGACGAGAAAAATTTAGATTTAATGTTAGAATATACAGATATAATTCAAATAGGGTCACGAAACATGTATAATTATCCCCTTTTAAAGACCCTAGGAGGCGTAGACAAGCCCGTATTATTGAAAAGGGGTATGAGTGCTACCATAAAGGAATGGGTCCTAGCAGCAGAGTATTTAGCGGCCCATGGCAATAAAAATATTATCCTTTGTGAACGTGGAGTACGTGGATTTGATAATTATACTAGGAATATGCTAGATTTAGCAGCTGTACCTATTATGAAAAAAGAAACTGGTCTACCTATAATAGTTGATCCATCCCATGGTACAGGAGTAAAATGGCTAATACCACCTATGACTAAAGCTGCCCTTGCAGCCGGTGCCGATGGAATAATGGTAGAAGTTCATCCAAATCCAAGTGAAGCCCTAAGTGATGGAGATCAATCCCTTACTTTTGAAGAATATGAAAATATTTATAAGGAATGTGCAAAATAGCTTTGAGAAATCTCAAGGCTATTTTTTATTTGTACTATATATAAACTTATTTCATTTCAAATCCTTTACTTTTCAAAAACTCTCTCATATGAGGCCTTAACTCATTCCCCATTTTTTCTGCCATCTGCTTAGACCAAGAATCGTCTCTCTTTCCCCTAGTTCTTTTAAGATAATATTCACTGATTACCTTATCATACTCTTTTATTTTTTCTTCGTCCCCTTCTGTACTATATTTTTCTTCCTTAAATACCACATCCAAAGGTAATCTTGGCTTTATTTCTGGGTCTTGATTTGGATAGCCTAAACACATACCAAATAGGGGATATACATTTTTAGGAATATTCAAAAGATCACAAACCTTGTAAGGGTCATTTCGTATTCCTCCTATGTACACGCCTCCTAACCCCATTGATTCAGCAGCTACCATGGTATTTTGAGCAGCAAGGGCCGCATCTACAGTTCCTATGATGAGTGGCTCAGTGTACCCCTCTATCATGTGGGTATTATTCATTTTACAAGCTAAATCTAATCTATTTAAGTCTGCACAAAAGACTAAAAACAATGGGCACTTTTCAACATATATTTGGTCACCACTTAATTTTGCAATTTCTTTCCTTGTATCCATATCCTCTACCCTAATAATTGTATAGGCTTGAACAAAACTAGAAGTAGACGCACATTGTGCTGATTCAATAATCATTTTTATTTTCTCTTCTTCAACCCTTTTGTCTTGAAACTTTCTAATAGATCTATGGGATTTTAAAAGTTTAATAACTTCATTCATTTCAATACTCCCCTTCTTACTTTTCTTTTATTAGTACCCATACAAAGCCATAAATAATCCTATTCTTTTTTCTAAGTCTAAGAACTAAAAAAAATCATTAATTATGTTTTTGCCATTTGTTTTTTTCTTACTTCAATACTTAATTTAAGAAGTTCTTTTTCAAGTTTCACATTAAAAATACTTTTTTCACAAGTTTTTAGCTTGTCTAATATAATAAACTAAACGTAAAATAATTGTTTAGTTAGTACTTATATTTAGTTAAATATAATGGCAAATTGGAAGGTGATTCTATATGCGTTGTCAAAACGATATGGTTTGTAAAAATAATACAGGTTGCCAAGACGATATTCTTTTTTCATGGGGACGTAATAATTGGGGTCAATTAGGTATCGGCTCGTTTGGCGGTTCTAGCAATACTCCTATAAAAGTAATGAGTGGAGTAACTGGACTCTTCAATCCTATGGCTATAACTGCTGGTGGATTTCATAGTTTAGCAATTGATCCCAATTATAAAGTTTGGACATGGGGACGTAATGATAATGGTCAATTAGGTGATGGTACTTTCACTAGTAGTAATATCCCTGTGCGGGTGAGTAAAGTAACTGGACTCTCCAATGTTATAGCTATAACTGCCGGTAGATTGCATAGTTTGGCAATTGATTGCAATGGCCAGGCTTGGGGTTGGGGAGGTACCTTTTTTGGTGAATTAGGTGATGGCACTTCTGGTCCTGGCCAAGATATGAATACCCCTGTTCAGGTAAGTGAATCAACTGGCCTCTCCAATGTTATAGCTATAGCTGCCGGTGGTTTTCATAGCCTAGCAATTGATTGTAGTGGGCAACCTTGGGCTTGGGGACGTAATTGGTTTGGTCAATTAGGTAACGGTACTTCTGGTCCTGGTGTTATTAGTAGTACCCCTGTACAGGTAAGTGGACTCTCTAATGTTATAGCTATATCTGCTGGTAGTGCTCATAGTTTAGCAATTGATTGTAGTGGGCAACCTTGGGCTTGGGGACGTAATAATAATGGTCAATTAGGTAACAATACTACCACTGATAGTAATACTCCTGTACAAGTAAGTGGACTCACCGATGTAGTCGCCATATCTGCTGGCGGTGGGCGTAATAGCGTCGATGATCCTTTTGGCCATAGCTTAGCAATTGACTCTGCTGGTCAAGCTTGGGCTTGGGGACTTAATAATTGGGGCCAATTAGGTGACGGTTCTAACAGTGATAGTGATATCCCTGTCCAGGTAAGTGGACTCACCGATGTAATCGCTATATCTGCTGGTGGTGGGCATAGCTTAGCCATTGATTCTAATGGTCGGGTTTGGGCTTGGGGATTGAACTCCAGTGGTCAATTAGGTGACGGTAATTTCACTAATAGTGACACCCCGATTCAGATAAGTGGAGGAACTTGACTCTTTGATGTAATATCTATAGCTGCCGGTGGTCAGCATAGTTTAGGCCTAAAATATCTATCCTGTGGAATTCTGCTTTAGATAATGCCTTTTTACTTTAAGTAGAATACAAATTATAAAATGTTATCTACAGTAAATTCATATATTCTTAAATAGCCAAGCATAACCTAAGGTAACTCTTTCAGGTTATGTTTTGTTTATTTAACTGTCTCAATAATTCTACTTAATCCATAAAATTATTAACTTAAACTTTTAAATAGAAAATAAATTTATTATTAGTTATCCTACAGATTATATTCATGGCCAAGATTAACTGTCCCATAAAGTAAGTCACAAGTTTTCAGCTTGTCCAATATAATAAACAAACAGTAGAATAGCTGTTTAGTTAGTATTTGATTAGTTAAATATAATGGCAGGTTGGGAGGTGATACTATATGAGTTGTAAAAACAATATGATTTGTCAAAATAATATAGGTTGTCAAAACAATACCCTTTTTTCATGGGGACTTAATAGTTTTGGACAATTAGGTGATGGTACTAACATTAATAAGAATATCCCTGTAAAGGTAATCAGTGGAGTAACTGGACTCTTCAATCCTATAGCTATATCTGCTGGTCGATTTCATAGCTTAGCAATTGATTCTAATAATCGTGCTTGGGCTTGGGGACGTAATGATAATGGCCAATTAGGTGACGGTACTAACACTGATAGTAATATTCCTGTGCAAGTAAGTAAATCAACTGGACTCACTAATGTTATAGCTATATCTGGTGCTCGATTTCATAGCTTAGCAATTGATTGTAGTGGTCAAGCTTGGGCTTGGGGATTTAATAATAGGGGACAATTAGGTAACGGAGTAACAGGCGGTTCTAGTAATATCCCTGTACAGGTAGATACAACAACTGGACTCACCAATGTTATATCTATAGCTGGCGGTGGTAACCATAGCTTAGCAATTGATTGTAATGGTCAAGCTTGGGCTTGGGGGCGTAATAATTTTGGTCAATTAGGTAACAATACTACCACCGATAGTAATACCCCCGTGCAAGTAAGTGGAGGAACTGGACTCTCTAATGTTATAGCTATAGCTGGCGGTAATTTTCATAGCTTAGCAATTGATTGTAGTGGCCAAGCTTGGGCTTGGGGACGTAATGATGATGGACAATTAGGTGATGGCACTAACTTTAATCGTGATGAGCCTGTACAGGTAATTGGACTCTCTAATATTATAGCTATAGCTGCTGGTCGTGATCATAGCCTAGCAATTGATTCTGATGGTCAAGCTTGGGCTTGGGGACTTAATAATAGGGGGCAATTAGGTAACGGAGTAACGGGCGGTTCTAGCAATACCCCTGTGGCGGTAGATACAACAACTGGACTTACCAATGTTATCGCTATAGCTGGTGGTCAAACTCATAGCTTAGCTATTGATTCTGATGGTCAAGCTTGGGCTTGGGGCCGTAATAATTCTGGTCAATTAGGTGACGGTACTAACAATAATAGCAATACCCCTGTACAAGTAAGTGGAGGAGCTTGACTCATCAATGTAATATCTGTAGCTGGCGGTGGTCAGCAAAGTTTAGGCCTAACATCTCTATCCTGTAGAATTCTATCTTAAGAAACACTTTTTACTTTAAGTAGAATACAAATTATAAAAGGTTATCTACAGTAAATTCATATATTGTTAAATAGCAAAGCATAACCTCACGTAACTCTTTCTGGTTATGTTTTGTTTATTTTAAACAGATAAAAAAGTAAATATTTTTTATTTTCGACAAATTCTAATATAATTTCCTAAAATTATACTTTATAATACTAAATGTATTAATTACTTTAAAAATAAAGTGTTTAAATAAAATAATAATATTATCAATGTTAGACAAATGATGTATGGAAAAATTTGGACGCTTTATGCCATACTGATGTAGTGGCGTAACCGACTAACTATAGCTTTTTTTATAGTTAGTTTTTTTGTATGTAAAACTTAAAAATTCAATATTAAAATCATGGGGAGGGAAATAAAATGGAGAAAATACCATACAGAGAAAGATTGGGATTCAAAATCACTTTATCCTTTTTAATCATCATAATACTAACTGCTGGAAGTTTATTAGGTATAGTGTATCATCAAAATTATAAGCTATTAGTACATAATGTAGGAAATAACGCTTTAAAAATTGCACAAGTAGCTTCTGAAAAAATTGATGTGGAAGAATTTAAGAAGCTAAAAACAGTAGACGATATGGAAAAAGCATCTTATAAAAAGATGCAAGAAGATCTTAATTATATTAGAAATATAGGCGGAGCAAAATATTTACATACTATAAGGGTAAATGAAAATGGTGAGTATGTATATGTAGTAGATAGTGATGTTGAACAAGAAACAGAGATTGGTGAAGAAGCAGAATTTTATTCAGAATATGAATATGTTATGAAGGGAAATCCTTATATAGATGATGTAATATGGATTGATCAATATGGTATCTTAATATCTTCACAGTATCCAATCAAAGATGAAAATGGTGCAGTAGTTGGATTTGTAGGTGTTGACTATGATGTAGAGACAGAATATCACGCATTTCATAAAATGAAACAAAATATCATTATAATGGCATTAGGGTTACTAATATTAACATCCATATTAGGAGTAATTTTATTAAAAAAAGTAACAAAACCAATAGAAACTATAGCTAAAGTAGCTAATAAAGTTGCAAATTATGATCTAACAGTTGAAAATATTAATATTAAAAGTAAAGATGAAATAGGGCAACTAGCTGAAGCTTTTAATAGGATGGTAGAAAATTTAAGACAATTAATCAACCATATAACAAGTACATCAGAGAATTTAGGAGCATTTTCTCAGCAAGTGGCTGCTTCAACCCAGCAATCAAATTCTATGGCAGATCAAGTGGCCCAAACAATGGACCAGCTTGCCAAAAATGCAATAGAAGAAGCAACATCCATAGAACAAGCTACCAAAACAATCAATGAGATGGCAGCAAGTATGCAACAAATTGCAGAAAATGCCCAAACAACAAATGTAGCTGGAAAAAATGCTGAAGAAGCAGGAGAAAATGGAAAACAAGCAGTAGATAAATCAATCCAAACAATGGCTCAAGTTCAAATGTTTATGAAAGAAGCTGTTGGATCAACAGAAACTTTAGGAAAAAATTCAAAAGAGATAGGTAATATCGTTCAGATTATAACAAGTATTGCGGACCAAACTAATCTTTTAGCATTAAATGCAGCAATAGAAGCTGCCAGAGCAGGAGATTCAGGACGTGGTTTTGCTGTAGTAGCAGAAGAAGTTAGGAAGTTAGCAGAAGAATCAAGCAATGCTGCTAGCCAAATTACCAAATTAATAGACAACGTACAAAAAGGAACAGGTTCAACAGCAGATTTAATCAAGAAAGGATCAAAAGTAGTAGAAGAAGGTTCCATTGCAGTTATGGACACTGGAAGAGCATTTGATGAAATACATACAGCTATAAATCAGATTACAACTGATATAGAAGAAATATCTGCAGCAACGGGGCAAATGTCTACTGGATCAGAGCAAATTGTAACTGCCATGGACAATATAGCAAATTTGACACAAGAAGGTGCTACTGGCACACAGCAAGCTTCTGCTGCAACACAGGAACAGATGGCCACAATTGAAGAAATTACTTCTAGCGCTCAAAATCTTGCCTATATGGCAGATGACTTACAAAAACAAGTGTACCAATTTAAACTATAAGTAAAGATGCAGTTGGAATTTAATATGATTTAATGAAAAACTTTTTAACCCAATACAATAATTATATAAATATTAAAATTTAAACACTTAAAGAAGATTTTTATAATCTTCTTTTTCTTTTTATCTTTTTTTTAATGGAACATAACATACTTTTTTATTGTACATATGTTTCTATATGTGAATTTGTTCCAAAAAAATTTAAATTTAATATTATAAAGTAATAACTGGTTTATTTGACAATTATTATCCTCATTGTTATAATTGATAATAATTATCATTATCAAGGAGGTGGTCCTATGAACGAACATAAACAATGTTTTAAACAAAATAAAGACCCATTTATACAGTGGTTAGTAGGAACTTTAGGTCCTGTTATATTGGGAGTAAAGCCATCAGAAATAATGAGTTTTAAAATGAACGATGCCACTACTAATGAAAAAATAAAAAAAATAGAGGAGACCTTCTCTATTTGTAAACATATATCTTATAAAATTTCATATTATAATGGTACTAGTATAAAAGTATTGTTTTATAATGTGAAATCTTTAGAAAAAACTTTAAAAGAGCCGAGAAACTTGAAATTCCTAGCTTCCATAGGTTATCCGAAAAAATTTTCTCTAAATTTTTTCCTAAATCATTTGATTAGTAAGATAAATCTTGGTATAATACCTACAGAAATAGGAGTTTTTTTGGGATATCCTTTAAAGGATGTCATTGGGTTTATGGGTCATCCATCTTTAAAGTTAACGAAGGTTAATGGCTGGAGAATTTATGGGGATTCGAGAATATCTGATCAGAGATATGAAGAATTTCTCCAAGCTAAGAAAAAGATTCGTGACTTGTTAACAATCAATAATCCCAGTACTATTCTCGCTATAACATCATAATAATGTTATCATATAAAAACCCCCAAAGGACACTGGTTTTACCTAGTGTCCTTTACCCCGTTATTTAGCAAATTTTACAATGGTGCTTAATACTTTTTCTAAATCTTCTCTACTTATTTCTCCATCACAATTTTTTATTAAACAATCATCTGCATACTTCTCAATTATAAGTAATCCAACCCTATGTACAGAAGATCTTATAGCTGCTATTTGTATAAGTATATCTTCACAGCTCTTATTATCCTCTTCTATCATCTTTTCAATTCCACCTATATGTCCCTTAATAGTTTTTAACCTATTTAATATATCCTTTTTGGCTTGTTCTTTAGTCATAATTTACCTCCTAAGCTTTTGTGCCCCTACGCAGGGGGGTTAATTATAATATATCCTTTTTTGAAAAAAAATCAAGGTCTTTTGAGCTTTTAAACCTTTTTATAGACAATAAAAAAAGGTGTACTTCGTACGCTTCGCTATGGAACCCTATGGTTTCCTTCGACGCAACTAGCGTTGCTGAGCACCTTCCTTCAAAGAGGCAGGGGAATTCTTCGCCCACACCCCCTTATTTTTTACTTGTCCACAGTTTTAAAAAATTATAATTTCCTAACAAGTAAAAAATAAAAGGATATGTCTAAGGCATAATACCTTATAAACACATCCATCTAAAAAAAATTTAATAGCCGTAAGGACCACCATAGGGATCACCATAAGGGCCACCATAAGGACTACCATAAGGACTACCATAAGGATTATAGCGGCGTCTTCTCCTTCTTCTTCTTAGAAGCTCAGTGATAATGAAAGCTCCTATTAAAGCTTCTAATGCTCCTCCCCCATATACAGATGCTTCTACATCTTGTTTTCTTCCTTCTCTTTCGTACATTACTTTTACCTCTTTAACCATTCTATCAAAATCCTCTTTACTAGGGAATGGTTGCATATGCATATTGTATATATGATCTTCCCTTGCACATACCATTCTTACGTAAGGATATAGTTTATGGTAAAGAGGGTGATGAAGCTTTATGGCTTCTCTTTCATAATACTCCATGTGTTCATAGTAGTTGTACATTAGACCCCCTCCTAAAAAATTTCATGGTATATAATATGTAGCTTCTTTATGTAAAGTGCATAGATTTTAATATAATCTTAGGAATTGTCCTTACTTTTTTAATTATGAGGAATAGGACAAACAATTCTTAAATATATTATTAGTACGAGATAAGCTAGAGAGGTGAATATTATGTTAAAAATATTTGTTTTAAAAAGGCGCAATGTATACATAGCTTTATTAGTCTTATTAGTTTTAGTAGGTGGTCTTATTTTTTTAATGGCTAGGTCTGGGTCTAATGAAACCTTCTCCGATACCATGAAATTTACCTATAAGAAAATATCTCCTGAGCAGACTAAGGTATTGCTAGATAAAAATCCCAATGCTATAGTATTTGATATTAGAGAAGAAGACGAATACATACAAGGACATATCCCCAGTGCAACCCACCTTAGCTATAAGGAGCTAAAAGTACAAATGGAGTATTTCAATAAGGATAGAATATATGTCATATATGGACCTACTGCTAAAAAAGCTGCTAAGGTAGCTGATGTTATGACTAGCAAAGGTTTCCCTAAAGTGTATATTTTAAACGGTGGTATAGACAAATGGCCCTATGATTTAGAATAAACTAGAGTATATCTCTAGTTTTTTTTATTTTAAGCAACGTAAATCAAAATAATTTTAGGGGGTTATTAAATTTAATAACCCCCTATTTTTTTTTAAATTCTTGGTGGAAGAGTTGGATCCTTTGGTACTACAATTTTACCTGTTTTAGCATCTATATGAAGTATCCAATATCCATAGTCATTGACCTCTTTACGGAACGCTTCCACAGGATGCCAATATACAAATCCTGTCATTCCTTCATAGGGTTGTTCACTTTCCATAAATCTACCTGGAATACCGTACATATAGTATTTTGTGTCATCTTCTTCATATTTAATTCCAAATATATAATGTTCATATTTATTAATTAGACCTGGACAAGTTGGTCCACTTTCTTCATTGTCTTCTTCAGATACATACCCATAAAATGGTAAGAAGTTCCTGTACATGGTTTGATCATCATAATCAATTCTCCACCATCTAGTATTTTGTATATTTTTATCAAATGGTATTATTTCTGGATAATACCCCAACATGCTCTCCACATATTTACATATCATTTTAAAATGATATTGATAAGATGAATGTTCCATTGAATCCCTATTAGTTAATCCATCTAACTGAAATTCCTTATGTGAAGACTCTATTTCTTCTTCCATATAACCGAATTGATTTCCCATAAAATCCAAATTTTTCTTATCATATTCTATAAATTCTTTTTCTACTTCTGTTCCTGAATCTTTAAAAGTATTTAATTCTTCTTTTACTTCTACTTCTGTTTCTATATCTTTAAAAGCTTCTATTTCTTCTTGTACATCCACTTCTGTTCCTAGATTTTTAAAAGTTTCTATTTCTTCTTCCACTTCTACTTCTGTTCCTAGATTTTTAAAAGTTTCTATCTCTTCTTCCGCTTCTACTTCTGTTTCTATATCTTTAAAAGCTTCTATTTCTTCTTGTACTTCCACTTCTGTTCCTAGATTTTTAAAAGCTTCTATTTCTTCATCTTCTTTAACTTCAGCAAATAATTCCACCTTTTCTTCTTCATTATTTTTATCCAATACCTCTTCCAGGATATTATCCTCTTTACTAACTTCAGCAAATTCAACTGGTACATCTTCTACAGGTGATATGCTATCTGCAACTTCTCTTTCTTCCTCATAAGTATTTTTATCAGATTCTACATCCACTAAATTCTCAATCTTATTTTCAGCAACTTCATAGTCATTATTATGTTCATGGGATACATGAATTTCTTCTTTTTCATTATGCTTTTGAAATAGATCCTCTTTATTTTTCTTGTATAACTTGCTACTAAAAGCTTCTTTCCATACTACCTTCTTTTTATCTATATATCCAGCTAAAGGTATGATGATTGACTTTCTCTTCGCATCTTTTGTTGATTCTGCCACAATACAAACTACATTAAAGTCCTTCATTGATGCTTTCTTTCCATCCACATTATCTGCATTAAAGGTCCATTTTAGTTCAGCTTTACCAGACTCTTCTACCTTTAAAATGCCATTATCCATATAGATAATATCATCTCTGTTAGTACCTACTAAATAGGACCTATACACATATTCTGCGTCGTAGAAGTATTTGATATTCTGTATATAATGAGTAAGTACACCCTTTCCGTTTTTCACTTCAATCTTAGTGTATCCCTTTGGACTTTTTCCTGTTTGTAAACTAAAACCTTCATCTTCCTGACCTAGTATAATAAAATACCTACGGTATTTCTTATTGTCCATTCTTTACTCCCTCCTCCCGTTTTTATCACCTTACTATTAATATATGTGGTCTTTTAAAAATAGTGCCTTTTTTATCATAAGATTTAAGTAAAAAAAATTATACTTCGTATAATTCGTTATGGAACCCTATGGTTCCCTTCGACGATTGCTAACGCAATCTGAACACCTTCCTTTAAAGAGGCAGGGGAATCCTTCCCCCACACCCCCTTAATTTTTTACTTATCTACATCTTGAAAAATTTATAATCTCCTAGTAAGTAAAAAAATAAATGACGTGAAAATTTTTCACGTCATTTATTGATTATATTATGAAAGCATCTGCTAATTTAGCAAACTCATCTATGGATAAAGTTTCTCCCCTTCTCTTAGGGTCTATTTCAGCCCTTTCTAAGGCTTCCCTTATAAAATCCTTCTCAAAGTTCAACCCACTATTAGATAAAGCATTTAAAAGGGTTTTTCTTCTCTTACCAAAGGCAGCTCTTACTATTTTAAATAATAGTTTCTCATCTCTTACTTGGACTCTAGGTTTTTCTAACACTTCTAAGTTTATAACAGTGGATTCTACCTTAGGTTGAGGAATGAACACACTTCTTGGCACTTTAGTTATTATATGGGGCTCACAATAATATTGTACTGCCACAGATAAGGCTCCATACTCTTTAGTTCCAGCACTGGCTCTCATTCTATCTGCAACTTCCTTTTGAATCATTACAGTAATACCTTTAACAGGTACCTTTTCTTCTAGAAACTTCATTACAATAGGTGTAGTAATATAGTAGGGTAAGTTAGCTATTAACTTAATAGACCCTTCAACCTTTAAATCTCGTAACAAGGTGTGTACATCAACTTTTAATACATCCTCATTAACTATATCTATATTATCCTTATCTCCTAGTGTTTCTCCTAATATGGGGATTAATGTCTTATCTATTTCTATGGCCACGACCCTTTTAGCTTCTTCACATAATACTTGAGTCAGTGTTCCAATTCCAGGACCTACTTCTATTACTGTATCTTCCTTAGTTACGTTTGATCCATGGACTATACTGTATAGTATATTTTCATCTATCAAAAAGTTTTGTCCTAAACTCTTTGAAAATTTAAATCCGTGCTTGTTTACTATCTCCTTGGTCTTTTTAGCTGATACTAATTTATCCATTCTTATTATTTCAACTCCCTCTTCACATTCTCTAGTGCCACGTTAAATTCTTCTCTAGTAATACCATAATTATTTAATCTATGTAAAAATTGCTTTCCATTGGCATATCCTATACCTAATTCTTTTCCCATTCTATCCCTCATTTTAGTAGCCTTATCCGAACCTACCAGATCATTTCTTATTAAGTCTATCTTTTTAAATTCTTCTCTTTTTTCGTGGACGATACTTCTCACCTTTTCAAGGGCAGCTATTATACTCTCAGGGGTGGCATTTTCTATACCTATGTCACCTTTTTTTGTAGCTTCGTCCCTAGGTAGGAAAGCATGTTTGCATCCATCTACCCTATCAGTTATATATTTTCTTATCTTCTCTCCTGCAAAATCAGGATCGGTAAATATGATTACTCCCTTTTTCTCTTGAGCAAATTTAATTCTATCTATAGTCTTTTTCGTAATACCAAATCCATGGGTAGTTATGATTTCTGCATCTACTGCTCTTTTCACTGCTGATACATCATCTCTGCCTTCTACAACAATGACTTCTTTTATTATCATTTGTTTCCTCCATTTTTATTTATTCTTTCCTAATTTTACAATATGTATTTTCCCTTGTATAGGATTAATTGTAAATTAAAGCATATTCAAAAAATAAACTAGTAAAATAGCTCATTTATTTTTTGAATATGCCTAACTTATAAAGACAGTTAGCTTTTAGGCTAACTGTCTTTTATATCTAACTATTATTTCCTTTAATTATTATGAATACACCTGCTTCCTTTTGGCCCACTCCACTGGTTACAGGAAATACATCTTACTTTTCCACCTTTTCCCCGTCGTTTAAGCAAATCAGAATCACAGATGAATAGTATAATCTTTAATTCAAATAAAACCTCTTTATACCTATCTAATATATAGTCTTGTTAAAGTTTTGCTAGTTCTACTATGGTTTCGCCTACGTCCTCTGCACTTTTAAACGGAAAATGGTTAGCATTTAGTAATTTTCCAGCTTCACCTGCTGTTATTTTCAAATCTCCAGCTTTACATGTTGTCTCTGCCCCATTAGGGAATGCTCCTAACAATTCTTCTGGTGTATTGATAGGGAACTGTGCGTCCTTTAAAGCTCCCACAATTTGCTTTTTAATAATTTCACGTACTGACATATCCTTATACCTCCCATGTATTTTTCTTTACACAGTTAGTATACTTTATATAATACTATGTATCTGTAAAGTACTTTACAAAAATACCTTTAAAATTAATATCCTAAATTGCATTCTCCAATATGATGCTATCAGTTATATATATGTATCTTTTTTCAATAGCAATTAATCCCTCATTTTTTAAGGTATTTAGTATATTAGTTACCATTACTCTAGATGCATTAACTAAATTAGCCATATCTTGATGACTTAAAATAACATCGATTTTTATTCCTCTTTGAGTGGTCTTGCCATGCTTTTCAGCCAATTTCTTTATAATATTTAGTATCCTACCCTTAACATCATTAAATGCTATATTAGCCATTTGTTCTGTATATCCATTTAACTTATTAGTTAGATGCTTCATCATTTTTATTGCAATCTGTGGATTTTTTAAAAGCTCCATAAAATCACTTCTTGAACATACACATACAAAAGTATCTTCTAATGCCTTTGCATTAAAGGTATGTGTGGAATCATCAAATATAGTATTCTCACCAAATATATCATCATGCTTCAGTATATCTAATGATATTTCTTTACCCTGGGCGGATACTTTATATAATAATATCCGTCCTTTTCTTATGAAATAGATCTTATCACAGGGCATGCCTTCACTAAATACCGCCTGTCCTTTTTTTAGAAATGTTGGGCGAGCTAAACGAGCTACTAAATTCTTTTCTGAATCATCAAGAGAACTGAATATATCTAGATCTTTCATACATTTTATTTTTTTTGTCATTATTTTAATCCTTTCTACCATGTATTTTATAATTAATTGGCTTAAACGCAATCATTCTATTACTATATAATATATCATATGGGAAATTCTCAACTAAAGCCAGGATACAACGTACAGATAGGTGTGGAAAATTTGTTCTTATGATGAAAAAAATTCGATTAATACACATGAACTCTATAAAACTAGGACCAACCAACATGAATAAAGAGACTATCTCAGAAATCATTCTGAGACAGTCCCTTATATTTTACTCTAGTACATATACCATTACAGGTCGTCTTCCATATTTATACACTTCTTTAGAATCTGCAATGAATAAATCTATTTTATTTCCCTTTATGGCTCCACCCGTATCCTCAGCAGATGCAAAACCATAATCTTTAGTTCCATCTAATGCCTTTACATACAATTTACTTCCTAAAGGTATCACTCTAGGATCCACTGCCACAACCCCAGGTCTAGCTTTTGTTCCACTACGAGTTATTCCATAATATTTATCTCCTGGATTTTTACCACAACTTTCATAACTTAAGTCATAGGCTGTAGCAGTCATTTTTATGACCTTTTTAACCCTTTGGTTGCCCCTTGATGTGGCCACATATTGTACAGTTCCCTTTTCAACCACTTCATCCCTAGGTTCCGCTAGAACTTCTTCTGCTAACATTTCTCTAAATATTTCTTCGCCATTTTTATATACTACTTTATACTCTATTACTTTTTTTCCCTTTTCACCTTTAGTTATTAAATTTACTTTACCCTTATCCATATCGTCATTATATTTAATAATACTCTTATAATCAATTTCTTCTTCTACCTTTAATGATTTTTCTAGGATCTTAACTATTTTTATTTCCTTCTCTTCTCCAATAGATCCCTCTAATGCGGGTGTTACTTCGTCATTTGGCCCAATTTCAACCCCATGTTCCATAAGTATATCACTAACTTTTGTGTTAGCGCTCATTATAACTTCTTCTTTTTTATCTATTACTATGTCTATTGGCTTAGCCCTGTTAATAATAATCTTCATATTTTTAGATAATTTACTATCTAATGGAGCTGATATTTTGTCATAAGCATTCAAATTGATTTTTCCCTTTTCTAAGGTATCTTCTACTGTGTTCATGAACCCACTTACTACTATTTTTCTGTTTCCATCCTCTACAGTTACTTTTTCATAGTTGGCATATCCAACTGCCACTATACTTAATATGAACACTAGTACTAGAAGTCTATTGGCTTTTTTATGTTTAATATTCATAAAATTTCCTCCTTCTAATTTGTCTCCAAGGATTTCCAGGAGACATGGTATTTTATCTCATAGAAGCTTAATAGTTAAATTTTGTATGTTTTATTCATACATTTCCTATTATTGACTTCATATGGATTTTTATACTTTACATATTTTTGTAATATTATTCATGAAAATTTATATTTCCCGGGAAATAGACTTTTTAATCCTTTTTTCGCCTTTTGGAACATAATACCGTTTTGTCAGTGTATAATATTCCAAAAGGCGAAAAAAGGAGTCACAAGAACAAAATAAAAGTGAAAAACAAATTGATGTTAAGTTTAATTATTATCACAAATTTAAGTCTATTCATAGTATCTTATTTTGGTTACACTTGTGTAGATAATATTTTATAAGATTCTATAAATAGTAAAATAGAACTCACTGTAAATAAATATAATGAGGATTTGGATAATTGGGTACAAAATAAAGTTCAAATGTTAGAAACTACAAAGGACATTATTGAAAAAACTAATAATATGGATAACCTTAAAAGGGACTACTTTAAAGGATATGAAAGAGACCCTCGTATTTATGACATGTATTTTGCATATTTTTCAAATATTTTTTAATAGATTGAGATAATTGGATTCCACCAGAAGGAAATGTTATATAAAAAGAACGACATTATTTATTATGAATTAAATAATGTCGTTCTTTTTATATAACCAATTAGCAAAGGCCCTTAACTAGTTAAATAACCAAGTAAATATAGTAGGTAACGGAGACCTTACTCATACTATACAAGTCTCTTCTAAGGATCAAATAGGGTCTTTAGGAATATCTTTTAATATCTAGATTTAATATATAATAAAAAAAACCGTACTTTTTTAAAGTACAGTTTCTTATTTTCAGTAAAATATGCACAAAGAAATCAGGACAGAATATTAAATATCCCTCTGTCCAATGGCAGAAAAATAGAAGACGATGATTATTTAAATTAAGCTTTTACAAGTTCATGTCTTATAGTAAATTTACTTTTTCTTTTGTATGTAAATAAATCTTTTTTAGATTCTATATTAATATAATCTGGACAATATTGCACGTCCCCATTTATAATATGCATTTTACATTGTCTTTTACAGCATGCGCATTTATTAGCAACTTTTAAATTATCCATTATTATCCCCCTTAAGCTGTCCACTTTTTTTCATCTTAGCATATGTATATTAAAAAATATGTAAAAGTTCATTGTCAAAAAAACACTAAAAACGGCTATCTACTAATTTTTATCTTTTTTTCGTGTCTATACAGGTTCTTTTACTATACCATATTTGTATACAAATTTAAAATACTACAAGGCTAAATAAAAATTTAGCCTTGTAGTATTTCCTTTTTTATTCCCTTTTTTAAAGATTCTTCATAATCTATAAAATCATATATATCTTCTTCAAATTTAACGTTAAAGTTTTTAAATTCACCTATGGATAATTTTTCTATTGGAATATTTTTTTCTTCACAATATAGGACTATATTTCCTGAAATTTCATGGGCATCTCTGAAACTAATACCCTTGTTAACTAGATAGTCTGCCACTTCTGTAGCATTTAAAAATCCCATTTTAACACTATCTTTTATGTTCTTTTCATTTACTTTCATTGTTTTTATCATACTAGTCATAATAACTACGCAATTAGATACGGTGTCTAGTGCATCAAAGAATTGCTCCTTATCCTCCTGCATATCCTTATTATAAGCTAATGGGAGGGCCTTCATAGTAGTTAATATACTCATGAGTGATCCATATACTCTACCAGTTTTTCCTCTTATTAGTTCTGCTCCATCTGGATTTTTCTTCTGAGGCATTATGCTACTACCTGTAGAATATTTGTCATCTAAAGTAATAAACTTAAATTCTTGGGAAGACCACATAATAATTTCTTCACTTAATCTGCTAAGATGCATCATTATTATGGAAAAAGCACTTATTAGCTCTATTATATAATCCCTATCACTAATACCATCTAGGAAATTATCTACTTTCTTGTTAAATCCCAAATTACGTGCAGTAAAGTCCCTATCAATACTATAGGTGGTTCCAGCTAAGGCACAACAACCTAGTGGGCTCTCATTTAAAATATCCACGCTATTTTCAAGGCGTTTTATATCCCTTTTAAACATTTCAAAGTATGCCATCATATGATATTTTAAAGTGACCGTTTGAGCCCTTTGAAGATGAGTATATCCTGCCATTATAATATTGTTTTCATCTCCAAAGATCTTTAAAGCATCCTTTAAATTATTTAGTCTTTCTATTAAGTTAATAGTTTCTTCTTTTGCAAATAACTTCATGGCTACTGCCACTTGGTCGTTTCTACTTCTAGCCGTATGAACTTTTTTTCCAACGGGTCCTATTTTCTCTATAAGGTTTAATTCTATAAAGGAGTGAATATCTTCATAATCTCCCTCTATCTTCAACTCTCCATTATCTACTTCTTCTTTTATCTCTTTTAGGCCATAAACTATTTTGTCTTTTTCCTCATTAGATAGTATGTCTACTTCACATAACATGGTCACATGAGCTATACTAGCTTTTATGTCATGAGGAAATAATCTTTTGTCAAAGGGTAGTGAACTATTAAATTGGTTCATTAAATAGTCCACTTCCTCCTTAAATCGTCCTCCCCAAAGTTTCATTTTACAGGTCCTTATCCATCATGGCCTTAATTTTAAATGGAAGATTGAATAAGTTTATGAACCCACCTGCATCACTTTGATCATAAAGATCACTATGGCCAAAGGATGATATTTCTTGGTTATAAAGTTTGTATTTAGAATCCATACCTGCTGGAATTATATTTCCCTTATAAAGCTTTAACTTCACCCATCCAGTTACATTTTCTTGAGTTTTATCAATAAATGCATCTAAACTTTCCTTTAAAGTACTAAACCAAACTCCGTTGTACACAAGTTCTGCATACTTAAGCCCTATCATTTGCTTATATTGATAAGTCATTTTATCTAATACTAAATGCTCTAATTCCTTATGAGCAAACATAAGAACGCTTCCACCAGGAGTTTCATATATACCTCTTGATTTCATACCTACTAATCTGTTTTCTAGTAAATCTACTACTCCAACTCCATTGTCTCCACCTATTTCATTTAATTTACTTAAGATTTCTACAGGAGATAGTTCTTCTCCATCTACCTTTGTAGGAATGCCCTTTTCAAAATGAATAGTAACATAAGTTGGTTCATCACTAGCTTCTTCTAGTGTTTTTGTCATCATATATAATATATCTGCTTTATGTTCATTTTTCACATCTTCTATATCTCCACCTTCATGGCTTATATGAAGTAAGTTTTGATCTCTAGAATAGATTTTTTCCTTAGTAACTGGTACTTCTATGCCCATTTCATTTGCATAATCTATAGCATCTTCTCTAGATTTAATATCCCACTCTCTCCAAGGAGCTATTATCTTTATACTAGGATCTATGGCCGCTATAGTAGTTTCAAATCTAACCTGATCATTTCCCTTACCAGTACATCCGTGAGCTATATACTTTGCCCCTTCCTTATGGGCTATCTCAACTAATTTTTTAGCTATAAGTGGTCTTGCAATTGAAGTTCCCAATAAGTATTTATCTTCATACACAGCATTAGCCTTTAAAGCTGTGAATACATAATCAGCTACAAATTCCTCTTGAACATTTTCAATGTAAATATTTACAGCTCCTGAAGCTAAGGCCTTCTCTTTAACTTCCTTCATGTCATCCTCTTGACCCACATTAACACAAGCAGCTATAATATCTAGATCATAATTTTCCTTTAACCAAGGTACTATGATAGATGTATCTAATCCCCCTGAATAAGCTAATACTACCTTTTCTTTCATTTTAAAATCCCCCTTCTATTCCTCAGCCAGTTGGCTATTTTTAGCAACAAATTCTTCAATTTTATTTTCTTTAATTAATTCATCTAATACAGTATCTATTACCTGTACTAAATCCTCATTTCCCTTTTTAACTGCTATGGCAGAGCCATTATCATTAGTTTCAATCTTCACATCTGATATGATTAATTCTTCATATTTATTCACATAAGATTTTGCCACAGGACTTTCTACTATTACTGCATCTACCTTTTTCTCAAGTAAATCTAACATTATATTAGAAAGCTTAGTTAATCCTTTTATATTCTTTTCATCTCCATATTCTTTAGCTAACTCTTCTTGTACTGTTCCCTTTTGTACTCCTAATTTAATACCCTTTAACTTATCTAAACTATTTATTTCACTACTATTTTCATCTAATATAACTACGGCTTGCTTAGCTTGATAATATACCTTAGAAAAATCTACACTCTTTTTTCTTTCTTCTGTTGGAGTCATCCCAGCTATGATAATATCAATCTTTTCTCCATTTAAAGCTGCTAATAATCCGTCAAATGCCATATCTTTAATCTCAACTTCTACCCCTAACTCTTTAGCAATTTCATTAGCTATATCTATGTCAAATCCTACTATAGTGTCTTTACCGTTTATATCCTTGTGAAATTCATAAGGTGGATAAGCAGCACTAGTTCCAATAACGATCTTTCCTTGGCTCTTAATAGAATCTACCTTAGACTGTACCTCTTCATTTCCACATGCAACCATACTCATAACTAATATTAATCCTAATAAAACCAATAATATCTTTTTCATATTCATCCTCCCTTTGTATTTTTATTCATATCAATGTATATTTATTAACTTGTATGAATTATATTACACATTTTTATAGGTGTCAATATGTTTTTTGTTTTTATTTTCAGTCAATTATTAACCATATTTTTCTGCAATAAAAAAACTCCTTGCAAATGCAAGAAGTTAAATAAAAAAGACTATCTCAAAACAGAAAATATTTTCTAGATAAGAGATAGCCCTTTTTTATGTGTAGTTCTAAATATTTTTAAATTTATAATCATAACCTCATTACCAAGTCTGTACTATTGATACAAATTTAATTGATGTAACCACAACTGTCATTGACATTACAATATATATACTTCCTATCATAGCTCTCTTAATCATTTTTAAATCCCCTTCTTTCAATTTTCTTAGTTTATTCCCATATTAAAATTATACATGAAAATAAAGATTTTAACTATTAACTCTTTCTTAAATATTATTAAATAAGAATTAATTATTTTATAACTACTAGATTATTTCCATGTAATAATATTCTGTTGATAAATCTAAAATATGGTTATAACATGGATTAAATTAATGATCGATAGATAAAGAAGGTGATAAAATGTTAATACTTTCAGTTTTGTTTCTTTTCCTACTTTATATTTGTTATGGTTTCAAACATTCCCACGCCCAAATAAGCTAACTGATAGGTTTAACCAATTTTACAGTAATGCTCTCCGTACTGCTATATAAATTTTAGATGATAAAAGTTTGCTCCTTTATTTTCATCACATAAATCCATCGTTGAAATTACTGTGGGATTCCATGAAGCTTTTCTAGGCGTATGTTTATAATATGAAAATTCATCTATAACTTCTATTTTATCATCCCATTTGGATACTTCTTTAGCTGAATCAACTCCCCAAGATAGTAAATTCTCTTTCATACCAGCATTACGCATCATATCATTTGCATATTTTAATCCTTCTCTAGATAAAGTATCAAAGAAAAACTCTCCATTAGAAAACTTTGATGCAAGTTTACAAAATAATTGACGTAATTCTTGTTCTTCAAAAAACATTAATACACCTGCCGCAAGAAAAAGTACGTTATCATGTATAGAAGTTATGTCATTAAACCAACTATAATCAAATACTGATTTTGAAATATACTTTCTACGTTTTGTCTCTGAGATGAACTTCTTTCTGAATTCTATTGAATCAGGAAGATCAAGGTCATACCACATAATTTGTCCGTTATCTATTCTTTCAAAAGTAGTATCTAAACCTGCACCAATATTTACGATAGTAGCTTTTGGATGTTTTTCAATAAAATTTTGTACAGCTATATCCATAGTTTTTGCCCTAACAACCCAAGATATGGCATTATATTCACTAAGTTTTTTCTCGAACGTAGAAAAATCATAATTAAGTTGACCTATAATCTCAATGGCTTTTGGGTCATATAATAGAGGATCACTTTTCTGGCTTTCCATAAAACGCCCCCATAGAGGTAAAAACATAGTTTGCTGAATACCACCTA
Organism: Anaeromicrobium sediminis; assembly: GCF_002270055.1. NCBI lineage: Bacteria > Bacillati > Bacillota > Clostridia > Peptostreptococcales > Thermotaleaceae > Anaeromicrobium > Anaeromicrobium sediminis. Next base: position 43,305 of record NZ_NIBG01000020.1, read on the forward strand.
ATTCAAATATTGATTTTTCACTTGATGTATGCATAAAAATCACCTACCCGATTTAATTGATATCGATAATCCATCTCAATACCAATTAAATTTTATAATGAAAATTATATGAAATCAATTAAATGTATACAACAAAAATAGACAAATTTTAAAAAAGATGATTTTTACTATAGTAGAAATCATCTTTAAATGAATATTTATTATTTGTTTTTAACTATTAAAAGCAATATTAATCTCAATAGGAATATTGTCAGCCAATACTTCAACACATAAAACTTTGTCCACATTAACTTTTATATTAATATCTTTCCCATACATCAATGTGGGAGTTGATATATTTGTATTTATTTTCATATTCTCAAAGTTAATACTAGCATTTGCAGTAAGCATATTAGAAAGTTCAGAAAGTGCACTTTGTGCCATGTCATCTAATGTTTCAACGGGCATACCCATCATCATTTTTGAAGCAATTGCTTTTGCATTCTCTATGGTCATACCATAGATCACATTTCCTTTAACATCTCCTACCATGCCTAGATTAATCATTACACCATCAATTTTAATATTTTTCTCCTTTAAACTGAGTTCTCCTTTTTTTATGTCACTAAATCCAATCTGCGGCATTACAACCAAAAATGCTTCAACAAATGGATTGATTAATTTTACATCCATTCTTCATCACCTCTCTTGAATCCTACATTTAAATACATATCTCCAAAAGAAGTCTTACCTATCACAGAAGTGGTTTTTAGCATGGATTTTGATATCTTCAAGGACTCTCCATGAAATATTGTAGGAGGTGCTACACGCAGACCAAGAACTTCATTCTTTCGATTCAATATAGAACAAGCATTTCCAGCAATGATATTTGCAAATTCACTAGCTACAGCTAAGCATTCATCTATACTTTTTACTTCTCTTTTCAAAGCAGCTTCTGCTAACTTTTTAGCCGTTTCTTTTGACAAGTCAAGAATCATTCTTCCAGAGCATTTTCCGATAATACCTATAACAACAGAAATTCCTCTAGAATTTTCTGTAGCATTTGATTGAATTTCTTCATCATATGTAGGGATAGTTTTTGCCACTCGGTTTAAATTATTAGAAAAGCTTTCTTTAAATACGTGAAAGTATATTTCATTTAACTCTAAAAGTACATTTTTACCAGCCATTGCACGTTTTATTGCAGTAGTAATCTCATCTGGATCTACTGGTTTTTGAACATATCCTGCCACTTTATTTTCCTTTGCCCTTTTAACAATTTCATCATCTTTCATAGAACTTACAATAACCACTTTTATGTTAGCATCTATTTTATGAATTGCTCTTGTACATTCCAAACCATCCGTTCCAGGAATTGTCATGTCCATAGTAACTAAATCTGGTTTTTTTTCTTTCACAACCTCTATAGTTTCTTGCAAAGAACTTGCTTCTCCTACCACTTCAAATCCTTTTTCCTCTAACATATCTTTAAGTATACTTATTGAAAAAAAAGAATCATCCACAATCACAATTTTTATTTTTTCCACAATGCTACCTCCATAAGTCATTAAATTTTAAAAAATGTTCTTTATAAATAATAAAACTGCTCCACAATAGAAAATAAACAAAAAATATAACTATCTTCTATTGTAGAGCAGTTAAGGCTCATATAATATCAGATGATTGTCTTTAGCTGCTTTCTACTATTTATTTAATTTTTTACTATGTTCTTTATCCTAATTAAATTGTAAATTATATATATATTCATGTCAACGAAATTTGTAGAATCGTATGAATCTTTGTAAAAAAAGCATACTCCGTATGCTTCGCTATGGAACCCTATGGTTCCCTTCGACGCAACTGAAGTTGCTGATCACCCTCCTTTAAAGAGGCAGGGGAATTCTTCCCCTACAACCCCTTATTTTTTTACTTATCCATAATTCTAAAATTTTATAATTTCCTATAACGTAAAAAACACCCTCATAAGAGGGTGTTTCCTACTTTATTCCAAAGAACTTCTTTGCATTTTCACAAGTCTGCTCTGCCACCTGTTCATAAGATATGCCCTTTATTTGAGCTATCTTGTCTGCCACGTATTGAACGTAGGAGGATTCATTTCTCTTCCCTCTATATGGCATTGGTGTTAGGTATGGTGAGTCTGTTTCTATCATTAAATATTCTAGTGGAATTTGTTCTACTACTTCCACAGTTTTTCTTGCATTTTTAAAAGTTACTGGTCCTGCTATGGAAATGTAGGCCCCAAGTTTAACATATTGTTTAGCTAGTTCTACACTTCCTGAATAACAATGAAGAAGTACACCTGTTTCAAAGGCATTTTCTGCCTTTAGTATATCCATTACGTCTTGATTAGCTTCTCTGTCGTGAATTATTATGGGTAGATTCACTTCTTTAGCTAGTCTAATCTGTTCTATGAACCATTTTTTTTGTACATCCCTTGGAGAAAAATCATAGTGATAATCAAGGCCAATTTCTCCAATAGCTACTACCTTTTTCTTTTTGCTAAGACCCTTTAGTAGTGTAATAGTAGTTTCATCCATATCCTTAGCATCATGGGGATGAACTCCCACAGCTGCATAAATCATATCATACTTTTCAGCCAAGTTTATTGATGCCACAGATGAAGCAAAATCTGCTCCTGGATTTAATATATATTTTACGCCTTCTTCCTTAGCTCTTTTTATTATCTGATCCCTATCTTTATCAAATCTAGAGTCATTTAAATGGGCATGTGAGTCAAATAACATAGTGTGCCTCCCTTTAACCTACATTAGCTCCATCTTCAATGTCCGCTGTTACTAATGTTAATAATTCACCTTTATCTGCAGCTAATATCATACCTTTAGACTCTTCTCCTCTTAGTTTAATAGGCTTTAAGTTAGTTACAACAATAACTTGCTTTCCTACCATTTCCTCTGGAGTGTAGTACTTAGCTATTCCAGATACGATTTGACGTACTTCTTCTCCTATTTTTACTTGAGAAACTAATAGTCTATCTGCCTTAGGGTGCTTTTTACACTCTACTACTTTACCTACTTTTAAATCAAGCTTGGCAAAGTCATCTATAGTAATAGGTGCTTTTTCTTCTTTAACTTCTTCTTTTTTAGGCTCTTCTTTCTTAGGTTCTTCAACTTTGTTTAATTTTTCCAATGCTTCTAGCTCCTTCTTTATGTCTATTCTTGGGAATAATGCTGCTCCCTTTTCAACTTTAATTCCTACGGTCAGTTTTCCAAATTCATGGGCATCTTCCCAAGTAGTTCCTTGACCTTCTTCTATACCTAGTTGTTTCCAAATATTCTTAGATGTAGTATGCATAAATGGTAATATTAGAACTGAAACTATTCTAATTGCATCTGCTAAATTATATAATACATTGTCTAATGTTTCCTTGTTAGCTTCATCCTTAGCTAATATCCATGGAGTAGTTTCATCAATGTATTTATTACTTCTTCTTACTATTTTCCATATTTCTTCTAATGCATTTGAGTAATCTAGATTATCCATTTTTTCTTCTACTAGATTAGCAGCACTTGTAGCAATCTTCTTTAAATCTTCGTCAAACTCTGTAGAAACCTTAGACTCTGGAACTATTCCACCATTATACTTTTCAATCATGGCAACAGTTCTACTTACTAAGTTTCCTAAATCATTTGCAAGATCTGAATTAATTCTATTTAATAATACTTCATTAGTGAATACTCCATCTTGACCAAAGGAATATTCTCTAAGTAAGAAGTACTTAAGAGCATCTACTCCATATTTATCAGTCAATATAACTGGATCTACTACATTTCCTTTCGACTTAGACATTTTTCCACCTTCAAGTAATATCCATCCATGTCCAAATACTTTTTTAGGAAGTGGTAAATCTAGGGCCATTAGCATTGCTGGCCAAATAATAGTATGGAATCTCACTATTTCCTTACCTACTAACTGTACATCTGCTGGCCAATACTTGTCACAAGCCTCTTTTGCATCTGGATAGCCTAGGGCTGTAATATAGTTAGATAAAGCATCTAACCATACGTATATAACGTGCTTTTCATCGATTGGCACAGGAATACCCCAATCAAAGCTAGTTCTTGAAATACATAAGTCTTCAAGTCCTGGCTTTATGAAGTTGTTAATCATTTCATTTTTTCTTGAAGCAGGCTCTAAGAACTCTGGATGTTCCTCAAATAGCTTAAGAAGTCTATCTCCATATTTAGAAAGCTTGAAGAAATATGCTTCTTCCTTAGCTTCTTCTACCTTACGTGCACAATCAGGACAATTTCCATCTACTAGTTGAGCTTCTGTCCAGAAGGATTCACATGGTGTGCAATATAATCCTTCATATTCACCCTTGTAGATTTCACCTTTATCATAAAGCTTTTTAAATATTTCTTGAACGCGTCTTTCATGATAGTCGTCTGTAGTTCTTATAAAGTGATCATAGGAAATCTCCATAGTATTCCATAGTTCCTTAATTCCACCAACGATTTCATCTACGTATTCCTTTGGTGTAACACCCTTTTCCTTCGCCTTAGTCTCTATTTTTTGTCCATGTTCATCTGTACCAGTTAAAAACATTACATCATATCCTGTAAGTCTCTTAAATCTAGCCATAGCATCTGCTGCTACAGTAGTATAAGTGTGACCTATATGCAGATTTGAACTTGGATAATAAATTGGCGTAGTAATATAAAAAGTTTCCTTCTTAGCCATGTGCCTTCCTCCTCTTTTTCTTCTTTCTTTTTATTCTTTTCTCTAGTTTTTTAACTTCATAAAAACCAAATAATGACATAAAAATGTATCCACCCCAAGTAATATTTAATTTGTTATAATCAGGGGTTTTTATGTACTCTACAATGATTAAGTTAAATTCATAAGGATCTAGTAATATTATTGTGAGCGCCACAGTCAAATATATGATCGACACAAATATATATCCTCGTAGATATCCATAAATGAATCTTAATAGACTACCTATTCCTTGGGCAAATTTCAAATCCATCACCTTTCCAAAAAATCCCACTAAAAAAACCTCGTGCCTACATGTGTAGGGACGAGGTTTGGTTTCGCGTTACCACCCTAATTTTTCATTGCTTCACAACAATAAACTCAATAAGTGACATGATCACTTTGCAATATAACGGTTGCTACCGTCATAACCTACTATGATTTCAGTCATGCAGTTTAGGAGCCATCTTCAAAATGGTTTTTTGTACCAGCTCTCACCTTACCTGGTTCTCTTTAACAAATTCCCAAATTTACTCTTTCCATCATTACCTTTTTAGTTTAATATATTATTTAATTTTTTACTTAAAGAACATATTACTTTTTATTAATTTATATTATATATATTAATTTATAAAAATATGTATTTATTGTCAAGATTTTTTAAATATTACTATACATGAACTTTCACTTCCATGTACATACTATTTGTGTAGGGAGGTGAGTTAATGCATACAAATTCAAGTATAGGGTGTAATGTAACTGAATGTAAATATCATGCTGGTAGTAAAAATCTATGTACTTTAGATCACATTGATGTAGTAAAACATACTCAAAAGGCTGACACTGTTGAGTGTACTGATTGTGGTAGTTTCGTAAAATCTTAATTCCCCTAACATTTTAAATGTTTTCATTTCTCAAAAAAGCATATGGCAAAGGATATAAGCCCTTTGTCATATGCCCTTCTTATGCCATCTCTATTCTAGAATGTTTAAGGGCTACCTTTACAGCATTATATACAATTACAGTAGCTATGGTGTTAAAAAATGATGTGGGTAATACTACTCCTAAAAATAATACTTTAAATGATGCTGGAAGACCTACTATTAAGCTAGCTGAGTATAAAAATACTGTTCCACTTATAATCGTTCCTACCAAACCTATAAATCCAACAAATATTATATTTTTTTTATATTTTTCCATTCCCTTTATAATCATATATATTACTAAACAAGTAATAATCTTATCTATTATATTTGGTATTTGCCCTCCAGGGAAAGTAGTTGTCATGGCCGTTATAAAACCACCTAGTAAAGCCGTCATTAATATATTTTTCATATTAGTATTTACTAGCAAACATACAAATATTACACTAAGCATAATATCAAATTTCATTGCTCCTAATATTCCTGGTATAACTTGATGTAGTATAAATCCTATGGCAATTAGTAATGCCGTTAATATATTTTTTCTTAAATCCATTTCTAATCTCTCCTTTTATTTTTTCTAAATTTTTATTTTTTATTATCCAGTGAATTTCGTCACTTGTTCATGGCATCCTAATCACCTCCTTTTATGCAATAAAAAAAGCCCTCCATATGCGTAAACATATAGAGGGCGAATAATTATCTATTATCGCGGTGCCACCTCATTTATCTATTTTTAGGTATAAAAATAGACATCTCTTTAAGATACGAGAAAATAACTTTCCTGATATCCGATCTCTATAACGGGAGAACCCGGGTTACCTACTCTAACAATAATTTCAGTTCCCACTCATGAGCCCATTCCAAATTCCCTTAAATATGAACTTCCACCTACCGTTCACTCTCTGAAATCTAAAAAGAAAATGTACTTCTCTCAATCACAGTTTTATAATTAATGAAAAGATTCACTTTTTGTATCCATTTCTTATAGGACATTATACCTATAGTTAATTTATATGTCAAGTTTATATTTTAAGTCGATGCATTATTACATTTTTTGACACAACCTCTATAGTAGAATATTACTAAAGGGGGGATATAATGAATAATAAAGATCTTTTATGTAATATATTTGATAACATTCCCATTGGATTAATAATTGTCAATGAAGATTTAAAAGTTATTGATGTAAACGATACAGCAATCCGTATTTTTCATTCTGAAAACCCTATTGGAAAAAATGGTGGAGAAGTATTTAACTGCATGTATACCTCTATAAAAGGTACTTGTGGCCATAATTTGGCATGCAACATATGTGAGATTAGAAAAATTGTAACGGATACTTTCAAATATAGAATTCCCATATGCGATTTACATATTTCACCAGATTTAGTTTTTGATAATAAACTAGTAAAACCAATACTGAGATTTAGCACTTCACTAGTCACCCTCCATGATCAAGAGTATGTGGTTTTGCGAATAGAAGATTTAACTAACACTAAAGATGATACTTATAAAATGTATATAGATAAAATACGTAATTACGATAAAATTCAATCTGAACTTTTTTCGAATATTTCCCATGAGTTAAAAACACCTCTAAATTTATTATTTAGTTCTGTTCAGCTCTTAGAGATGTACTCTAACGAAAATCAAGGTTCAAATTCTGAGATTCACCATAAGACTTTAAATGTTCTGAAAAAAAATTGTTATAGATTATCTAAGACCATAGATAATCTTTTAGATACTTTTAAAATTAGTTTGGGAGAATTGACACTAAAAAAAGAAAGTCTAAATATAGTTGAAGCCATAGAAAAAATTTGTACTACCATGCTTCCTTCAATTGAAAAATTAAATCGACAATTTATATTCACTACTAATTTAGAAGAAAAAGTTATTTCCATAGATAAGGACGCCCTAGAAAAAATTATTATTAATTTAATTTCTAATGCAATTAAATTTACCTGTCCTGATGATACTATCATAGTAAAGCTCTATTGCCGTAAAGACAATATATTTATATTTGTAAAAGATAACGGCAAAGGTATACCAAAGGACAAGCATGAAATAATTTTTGAGAAATTTAGCCAGATAAATCCTCTTCTAAATAGGTACCACGAAGGTAGTGGATTAGGTCTTTCCCTAGTTAAGTCTTTAGTAGATTTGCTAGATGGACATGTATATGTAAAAAGCAAAGTGAATCATGGGTCTACTTTCATAGTGAAACTTTCCATTGATTCTAACCATGAAAATTTTGACTACCCTGATTACATACCTAGTATGGACAAAATATGCGCAAGCCTTGCTGATATATATGAATAGTTTATATATAAAAAAGCCTAAGATTTAAAAATCTTAGGCTTTTATTTATTAATTTTTTGCTCCACTAACATTTATAAAGTGATCAGTAAGTTTATATCCACTACATGCTCCTACTGCATATCCTGTTATCATCCCTAATTTTCCAAAGGTTAGCATGGCATCAAGCAATAGACCTAATAACAACATGGAACAAATGGTAACTCCATATAATAATACTCTATCTAAAGATTTAAATGCTAAAACTTCACCATTTCTATCCATATTAGTATTCTTAAAACACTTATATGCAATGGTACCAAAGCCTATAATATAGACACCTGCACAAATTAATCTAGTCGTTACATCCCCAGGCAGAGTATCATATGCATCAAATGGGAGTAAATACATGACCATAGAAGTATATTGGGCAAATATACCTATAGGGCTATCTTCAAGGGGCATACCAATTCCAAATCCCCAAGCATCTAAATTCCCAAATACTAATACTAATAAACCAAGGGGTAATGCCATAAATATAGGTGTTATAACAGATTGACTTATGCTATTTCCAGAAACGCTTCCAATTAATACACTAAACATAAAAATCAGTATAGTTATATAAATATTTAACCCTAAAGTTTCTATCATGACGTCAGGAGTATATATGGCACCTATTTCTTTAATACCAATACTCATGAGTATCATAATTAAACTGTTAATAAGAAATGGTGTTATAATACTTATTAAGCCTACCAATATTTTATTAAAATATATCTGTGCCTTTGAATAGGGCATATGCCAAAGTATATCTAATGTTTTCTTTCTCTTTTCTTCTCCTATTAAAATAGCTCCTAGGGATAATGCCAATACTACATTCATAAATATCTGTAAAAAAGACTCCCTATTTACAGCCCTTTTTATTTCCCACATATTAGAAGTATTCATTCCTTCTGATGCATATTTTAAATCACCTAAATAAGAAATATTTCTCATGGGCAAATCAATAAATAGTACTACTGTAGCAATTACTATTAACCACATTACTAGTTTCATATCTTTTTTTACTAGGGTTTTATTATATAATTTTTTTAAATTCATAGCCTTCACCTGCCATCTTATATATAAATATTTCTTCTAAAGACATATCCATGGTCTCTACTAAAATAGGATCATATACCTGTAATTTTTTAATAAAGTCATCTATATTTTCTTTCACTACAATGTAATATACTCTTCCTAGTTTTTCTATTTTAAGTATGTTCGAATCATTTTCTATAGGTTCTGGTAATTTATTTTTAAAGGCCACTTGAACCTTCTTAATATTTTCTTTTAAATCTTCTAAATCCGTTTCTAAATTTACTTTTCCCTTGTTTATAAAACCTATAGTGTCACAAATTTGCTCTAATTCTCCTAAATTATGGGTAGATACTAACACAGTACAATCATTATTAGCTGCTTCATTTACTATTAGATTTAGTACTTCCTTTCTAATGACCGGATCTAATCCACTAGTAGGTTCATCCATAATTAGCAATTTGGGATTTATTGATAAATTAAGATGAATAGACAATTGAGTTTTTTGCCCTTTAGAAAGTTTTCTGATCTTTTTATTCATGTCTAGATTAAACATTTCCCTTAATTTATTAAATTTTTCTTCATCCCAATTAGAATAGGTATTTCTATAAAAATCTACCATGTCTTTCACTTTGAAATTGGGATAAAAATTTTGATAATCAGGTACATAAGCAAGGCCGTCTCTAACTTGTGGGTCACTTACCGTATTTCCTTCTATATACACATTACCTTCCTCTGGATTGTATATACCAACTATATTTTTTATGAGAGTACTCTTTCCTGCTCCATTAGGTCCAACTAAACCATATATTGATCCCTTTTTCACCGTTAAATTCACTTCATCTAATATTTTTTCTTCTCCTAAGTATTTAGTAAGGTTATGAACTCGTAACATTATTCATCCCCCTTTATTTCTCTAATTAATTCTTTTATTATTGCCATAGTTTCCTCTTCTTTAATACCCATATACTTCAACTCGATTAAACCCTTTTTAAAGCTCTCTTTTACTAACTTCATTCTACTTTCATCTCTCTTTCCCTTATAGTCTGTAGATACGAAAGTCCCCTTTCCCCTTATCTTTTCTATTACCATCTGTCTTTCTAATTCTTTATATGCCTTTTGTATAGTGTTTGGATTTATAGTCATCATCTTTGCTAGCTCCCTAACAGATGGCATTTTATCTCCTGGTTCTAATATACCCTTTAATATGGACTCTTTTACTTCATCTACTATTTGTGTATAAATAGGTGTACTACTTCTTGGGTTTATATTGAACAAACCATCACCTCCAGTTCTGTATCAAGTGTACTATTTAACATAGTACACTTAATACACTCCCATAATACTATTTTTGATTTTTCATGTCAATAAAAAAACAACAAATTTTTAAAATTTATTGTTTTTCTCTACTAACACTAGTTATTCCATCTATTTGCCTATTTCTTATTAATACACTTTTAATTTCTTCATCCCATTTTACATATTGACCTAAGGCTTCAATTACTGTCCTTAAATGAAAAGATGTGACTAAGTGGGAATTTCTTAGTCACATCTCTATATATTTTACAACAGAATTTATTCTGTTGGGGTGGTTTTATTCAGCAAGTTCTTCCATATAATTCCATTCATACCTATTTTTCTTTTCCCTATCATTATCTAGTAAATACCACATTACCATGAGCAATGCATATAATAATCCTTCCATAATTCCTTCTCCCTTTATGTCTTTCTTTTATCTAAATTTATTCTAACAACCAAATGTGTTGAAAATGTTAAGTTCATGTGTTTTTTTAGACATAAATGAAAAATCTTTACTTATGGTGTGAATAAACTAGATTCTCTATATACCTTATACACATTTAAATCCACTTTATCCTTATCTATAAAATCATTTCCCATTGTATTTAAATAAATTAATTTATCTATTTTAGTTACAGGTCCTACATATTTTATTTTGTTAAGAGATATATCTAGTTTGTATAAATTCTTTAAATTTTCCAGATCACTTATATCTTCTATATTATTTTTTCTTAAATCAAGTTTCTCTAAATTTTCTAGGTTTCTTAACCCCTTTATGTCTTTTATTTTGTTTTCATATAACTTAACTTCTTTTAAGGTAGTGCAATCTTTTAAAAAATCCACATTATCTATATTAGTTTTAGTAATTTCAATTCTCTCCAGGGATGGCTTTATATAAAATTCATTAATATTATTTATTTTTGCACCTTCTATAGTCAAGCTCATTAAACCACCTATGTTATTAAGCTGCCTCAAATCCTCTATCTCACTATCCTCTATATGTAGGTTTTCTACATTATTTAATCCCTTTAAATCTTTCACTTTCAAATTTCCTAATCGAACCATATATAAATCATTTGAATTAGTTAAAAACTCAAGACTAGTAATTTCATTTTCCAATCTCAACTCTAACATTGTTAAATTAGTCAATTTACTAATAGGGCTTAAATCATTAGATTCTATATGAGCGCTATATATTTCAAAACTTCTCAATTTATCCAATTCTTCTATGAAGGAAATATCATCTATTTGTAATTCACTGCTCCACGTTCCTATCCTTAAATTCTGTAAGTCTTTTAGCTCTCCAATTAGTTCTATATTTTTTACTATAGGTGCAGTTCTCAATCTTAATTTTCTTAAATTACATAATAAATCTATGCCTTCTAAGTTTTTAATCTTATCATTACTATAAGTCCTTAGTTCATATACCTTTTTTAAGTCATCTTCAGTTAATGTGCCCGCTTTTTTCCCTAGACTTCTGCACACTGCCTTTTCCAATCCCCTATCTTTAAAAGTCCTTTTAAAGGCCTTAGGCAATATATTAGCTTCATAACAGCTATAGAATATACCCATAATCATAGATATAATAATTATTAAATATAATTTTTTAGTGTTTTTCATATATACTAACTCCTCTAGAACCCCAATATACCTCTTTCCACATAGGGCTTATATTTTTTCAAGTCTACCTTATCTTTATCTAGTAATTCATTTCCATTATAGTTCACATACACTAGTTTAGGTATTTTAGTAATTGGTTTTATATATTTTATCTTGTTATTAGATAAATCTAGTTTATATAGTTTTTCTAATCCTTCTAATGGAGTTATATCTTCTATTTCATTGTTTTTCAAATTTAGTAATTGAATCTCTTTTAAATTTTTAATAGGATTTATATCTTTTATCTTGTTATTATTTAATTTTACTTTATGTAAATTAGTCAAACTATTAAGAGCATTAATACCTTTTATACTACACTCACTTATTTCTAGTTCATTTAAATTAGTGCATCCTTCAATAAAATCAATATTTTTTAAATCTGTTTTTTCTATTTCTATCTCTTTTAACGTAGGATTATTAAATTTCTCTATATTTTCAACTTCACATCTATTCATAGTAAAATCTTTCAATTTTTCTAGTCCATTTATTCCTTCTAAATCCACTATCTCGGTATGAGACATATAAATATATTTCAAAGATTTCAAATTTGAAATTCCCTTAGTAGACTCAATTTTACTATCCCATATACTAAGATCATATAGTTTTTTTAAATCTCTTAGATTTTCTAAGTCTTTCACATGTACATTGTTCATTGTTATGCTCCATAGAGAATGTAACCCTTTTAAGAAGCTAATATCATTTATCGAGCCTACTTCATATAATTCCAATTTTTCCAATTTAGTTAAATTACTCACACCCTTCAAATATTCACTAGGCACTAATGTGCTATCAAAATTAAGTTTTCTTAATTCTTTTAATTCCCAAATAGCTTCTATGTTTTTCATATTATATTGATCATATATATATAAACTAGTTAAATTCTTTAATTTGCTTATTTCACTTATATCTCTTACTCTCGTATTTTTATCTATTTTTAGTTTAACTACATTTCCTAAATCTCTTTCTGATAACCTATCTTTTTTATTATACAATGCATTTCGCACTGCCTTTTCTAATCCTCTATCTTTAAAGTATCTGTCCTTTGACATGAACAAACTATTGGATTCATGTAAACTAAACCCCATTCCTATAATCATTGATATTATAATGACTATGATTAATTTCTTATTATTCATATCTATCACCCCATTCCATTTTACCAAATTATGTATATACCAAAAAGAATTGAGAACTTTATATTTAAAATTTTTATTAATTCATTTCTGCTTTCCTTTGATAATTTTTCCACACTTGTTTCCGCTTTTCTTATCCCATTTTAATGTATTGATAAATAGACTGTAATAGGACACATAAAAATTAATACTTTATGATTATATAATTTTTCTTTGACCTAGAAAGGAGATAGATAATGATAGACAATTCTTTTGTATATGTGGCTAATTTTGAATCAAATAATGTATCAAAAATAAAAGTATCAGATAACCCTGTAGTTGCTACTATAGACGTTGGAAAAAGTCCTCTTGCAATAGCAATAACCCCAGATGGAAAATTTGCTTATGTTGCTAATAGTGATGCAACTAAGGTATCAAAGATAAATGTATCAGATAACTCAGTTACTGATATAACTGTTGGGGCTGGTCCTATTGCAATAGCCATAACTCCTGACGGAAAATTTGCTTATGCTGCTAATTTATTTTCAAATAATGTATCAAAGATAAATGTATCAACTAATAATGTAGATGCTACCATAACTGTTGGAACTCAGCCTGGTGCAATAACAATTACTCCAGATGGAAAATTTGCTTATGTTGCTAATGAGGGTACAAATACTATATCAAAGATAAATGTATCAGATAATTCAGTAACTACCATAACTGTTGGAAATCGACCTTTTGCAATAGCCATAACTCCAAATGGTAAATTTGCTTATGTTTCTAATTTTGGATCAAATAATGTATCAAAGATAAATGTATCAGATGACTCTGTAGTTGCTACTATAGCTGTTGGAACTTATCCTGAAGGAATAGCCATAACTCCAAATGGACGATTTGCTTATGTTGCTAATGAGGGCTCCAATAATGTATCGAAGATAAAAGTGTCAGATGATTCAGTGACTACCATAAATGTTGGAACTCAGCCTGGTGCAATAGCCATAACTCCAAATGGTCGATTTGCTTATGTGCTTAATGGTGGTTCAAGTAATGTATCAAAGATAAGGATATCAGATGACTCTGTAGTTGATACTATAGGTGTTGGGACTATTCCCTTTGCCATAGAAATAACGCCAGATGGACAATTTGCCTATGTTGCTAATAGTGGTTCTAATAATGTATCAAAGATACAAGTATCAAATGACTCAGTTGCTACTATAACTGTTGGAGAAAATCCATTTGCCATAGGAATAACTCCAGATGGTAAATTTGCTTATGCTGTTAATAGTACTTCAAATAATGTATCAAAAATAATAGTATCAGAAAAACCTGTTGTCAATATAAATGTTGGAGAAGGTCCTTCTGCAATAGCCCTAACTCCAGATGGGCAATTTGCTTATGTTGCTAATAGTGGTTCAAATAATGTATCAAAGATACAGGTATCAGATAACTCTGTGGTTGCTACTATAGATGTTGGACGTAATCCTCGTGGAATAGGAATAACTCCAGATGGACAATTTGTTTATGTTGCTAATTTCTGTTCAAATAATGTATCAAAGATAAATGTATCAGATAACTCAGTTACTAATATAACTGTTGGAATCCATCCTCGTGCAATAGGAATAACTCCAGATGGGCAATTTGTTTATGTTACTAATTTATGTTCAAATAATGTATCAAAGATAAATGTATCAGATGACTCAGTTACTAATATCACTGTTGGAGTTGCTCCTATTGCAATAGCCATAACCCCAATTACTGAATCTGAAATTAACAATAATATGGATGAGTAGTCATTCTCCTTATCCATATTATTATAAATCCATGTTTCACAGTTCTTACCTCCTATAATTTCTTATTTCAAAGCACAAAAATAGAGTTAGGAAATCCTAACTCTATTTAAATACAATCTCTCATATCCATAGAGATGCTATGACTGCTGCCACATGGTATGTCTAGATTTTTTTATACCTATTGCCCCCAAATATACAGCCATAGTATAAAATATGGTCTCTACTGATCCCATCATGGTAGGTACTACCCTTCCTACGAAAGATTCTGGTCCATCAGTCTACTAAGAGAATTTCAATTTCTATTTAAATTTTTGCTAATCCATTCCACCTAGCCTTTCTGCTTTCGTTTAACTAATTTTTACATACTTACTTCCATTTTTCTTATGTCATTTTAATTTATTGATAAATAGACTATAGTAGGACAAATGAAAATTAATACTTTACAATTAGATAATTTTCCTTTGCCATGGAAAGGAGATAGATAATGGTAAATAACGCTTTTGTATATGTGGCTAA
Source organism: Anaeromicrobium sediminis (assembly GCF_002270055.1). Lineage (NCBI taxonomy): Bacteria > Bacillati > Bacillota > Clostridia > Peptostreptococcales > Thermotaleaceae > Anaeromicrobium > Anaeromicrobium sediminis. Next base: position 58,698 of record NZ_NIBG01000020.1, read on the forward strand.
TTTGGGATCAAATAATGTATCAAAGATAAAAGTATGGGATAATCCTGTAGTTGCTACTATAGGTGTTGGAAAAAGCCCTATTGCAATAGGAATAACCCCAGATGGACAATTTGCTTATGTTGCTAATAGGCTTTCAAATAATATCTCAAAGATAAAAATATCAGATAACTCAGCTACTACTATAACTGTTGGAGCTGCTCCTGGTGCAATAGCCATAACTCCAGATGGACAATTTGCTTATGTTGCTAATGAGCATTCAAATAATGTATCAAAGATAAATATATCAACTGATAATGTAGATGCTACTATAACTGTTGGAACTGGTCCTGGTGCAATAGCCATAACTCCAGATGGACAATTTGCTTATGTTGCTAATAGGCTTTCAAATAATATCTCAAAGATAAAAATATCAGATAACTCAGCTACTACTATAACTGTTGGAGCTGCTCCTGGTGCAATAGCCATAACTCCAGATGGACAATTTGCTTATGTTGCTAATGAGCATTCAAATAATGTATCAAAGATAAATATATCAACTGATAATGTAGATGCTACTATAACTGTTGGAACTGGTCCTGGTGCAATAGCCATAACTCCAGATGGACAATTTGCTTATGTTGCTAATAGGCTTTCAAATAATATCTCAAAGATAAAAATATCAGATAACTCTGTAGTTGCTACTATAGATGTTGGGACTAATCCTCAGGCAATAGCCATAACTCCATATGGGCAATTTGCTTATGTCACTAATTTGGGATCAAATAGTGTATCAAAGATAAAAATATCAGATAACTCTATAGTTGATAATATGACTGTTGGAACTAATCCTCAGACAACAGCAATAACTCCATATGGACGATTTGATTATGTTGCTAATGAGGGTTCAAATACTATGTCAAATATACAAGTATCATATAATTGTGTCACTAATATAAATATTAGAACTCAAACTGAGACGATAGGAATAACTGAATATGAAAGATTTGATTATGTTGCTAATGGTGGTTCAAGTAATATATCAAAGATACAAGTATCAGATGATCCAGTTGCCAATATAGCTGTTGAAGAAGGTCCCTCTGGAATAAGAATAAATCCAGAGGGACAATTTCCTTATGTTGCTAATAGTCTTCCAGATAATGTATCAAAGGTAAAAGTATCAGATGACCCAGTTGCCAATATAAGTGTTGGAGAAGGCCCCTCTACAATAGGAATAACTCCAGATGGAAGATTTGCTTATATTATTAATAGTGGTTCTAATAATGTATCAAAGATACAAATATCAGATAACGCTATAGTTGCCATTATAAATGTTGGACGTAATCCCCGTGCAATAGGAATAACTCCAGATGGACAATTTGTTTATGTTGCTAATTTATGTTCAAATAATGTATCAAAGATAAATGTATCAGATAACTCAGTTACTAATATAACTGTTGGAATCCATCCTCGTGCAATAGGAATAACTCCAGATGGACAATTTGTTTATATTGCTAATTTATGTTCAAATAATGTATCACAGATAAAGGCATCAGATGACTCAGTTACTAATATAACTGTTGGAACTGCTCCTATGGCAATAGCCATAACTCCAATTACTGAACCTGAAATTAACAATAATATGGAGGAGTAGTCATACTCCTCATCCATATTATTATAAATCCATATTTCACAGTTCTTAAATTCTATAATCGCTTACTTCAAAGCACAAAAATAGAGTTAGGAAATCCTAACTCTATTTAAATACAATCTCGCATATCCATAGGGATGCTATGACTGCTGCCACATGGGAAATTAGGGCAGCCCACATGGTATGTCTGGATTTTTTTATACCTATTGCCCCAAAATATACGGCCATAGTATAAAATATGGTCTCTGCTGATCCCATCATGGTAGATGCTACCCTTCCTATAAAAGAGTCTGCTCCATAGGTATTAATAATATCCTTTACTACTCCTAAGGCTCCACTCCCTGATATGGGCCTCATTATTATAAGTGGAGTCAATTCTTTAGGAATATTAAAAGTATCTGTTATAAAGCTTATGATCTTTATAAAAAAATCCATTGCTCCAGAAGTTCTAAATATACCTATAGCTAAAAATATACCTATAAGATAGGGCATTATTCTTATGGCTGTATTAAATCCTTCCTTGGCCCCTTCCACAAAGGCCTCATATATATCCACTCCTTTTATAAACCCATGGACCAATATTGTAGTCATTATGATGGGTATAATACTGAGGGATATTAAATTAAGTATATCAGTCATAAATAAATACCCTTTCTAATAGCTTAGCCGCTATAATCCCAACTATAGTTGATATAGTAGTACTAATTAATGATGTAGCTATTATTTCCGTTGGATTTAGGCTTCCCGCATCTGCCCTAATTTTTAAAACTGATAGAGGAACTAATTGAACAGAGGACATATTTACTACTAAAAACATACACATTGCATTAGTAGCCCTTTCCTTCCTAGGATTTATCTTTTGCATCTCCTCCATAGCCTTAATCCCAAGAGCTGTTGCAGAATTCCCTGCTCCAAACATATTCGCTACTATATTCATAACTATAGATCCAATTGCAGGATGATTCTTAGGTATATCAGGAAACAGTAGCCTAATAAGGGGATTCATTATAACTGATATTCTCCTTATTAAGCCAGATTTTTTGGCTATATTCATAAGACCCAACCATACTGACATAACACCAATTAGACCTATAGCAAGCATTACGGCATCTTGAGTGTTGGTTATAACCACACCATTTATTTTATCTATATTTCCATTAATTATAGCAGCTAACACACCTGTTATTATCATAAAAAACCAAATGTACTTCATATTAATCACCTATAAAAATATATTCATAGGTCCTGTCTATATATGAGTAAAACTTTTAGATTGTTTCATAATTATTTTCCTGTGTTTAAAAGTTTATTTTAATATTTGGAAAATATTGATATAATTAAGAATAAATCTTATTATAAAAAATACATTGTATAAATAAATGAGGAGTGATATTATGAACATACAGATAAGTCTTTTGGACTTAGGTATAATTATTATGGGTATATTAGGAATAATTCTTTTAGGATATGCCATCATAGTATTAAAAAACTTTAATGATAGTTTAAAAGTAGTTAAAAATTTAATAGAATCTAATGAAAAAAATATTCAAGAAATAATAGATCAAGCTCCAGATATAACTACTAATTTAAATAGCTTAAGTTCTGATATTTCTACTAATGTGCGTGCTGCACAAGGAACTATAAACAATATTCTAGGAACAGGTGAAATAGCTGCATCTCAGTTAGCAGAACATTCTGGAGTAATTTCTCAAGCTCTTGGTTTACTACATATATTACAAAAGGCAAGGGATGTTTTTACAGGGTTCATAAAAAAATAATTGAATTTATATAGGATGAAGATACTATCTTCATCTTTTTTCTTGACTTTTTTGGGGATTTTTGGTATTATTCAATCAAGTAAGAATTTTGTCGAAATTTGCAAGGAGGAGTCAAATGAAGTCTACTGGTATAGTAAGAAAAGTTGATGAACTGGGTAGAGTAGTTATTCCTATCGAGTTAAGACGTACATTAGGAATAAAGGAAAAGGATACTTTAGAAATTTATGTTGATCGTGATAATATAATTTTAAAGAAATATGAACCTACTTGTGTATTCTGTGGAGAATCAGAAGGTATAAAGAAGTTCAAAGGAAAAAATATTTGTTCTACATGTGTTGGAGAACTTTAAAAAAAATCCCCTAAAAGGGATTTTTTTTATGCATCTCTTCCGTATATATTATGTATTTCTTCCGTATACTGGCCATCTTCTGTATACACATATAATGGATCCATAAATTTTAATTCTGGTCTTCCGTACTTAGTACACTCTATTAAAAATATATTTGGCTTTTTATTTTTATTAGGATGTATAAATCTTATTCTTTTAGGTTCTAGTTTGTACTTTCTACATAAATAAATAATATCTACTAATCTATGGGGTCTATGAATCATATAAAAACTCCCCCTGTCCTTAAGCATCTTAAAAGCTGTATATATAACATCTTCTAAATTACACTTAACCTCATGTCTAGATATGGCCTTCATACTCTCAGGATTTAATAAACCTCCACCAGAATTCATATATGGAGGATTAGATACTACCACATCAAAAGTATAATTCTCCACTTTAGAAGGTATTTCCTTTAAATCTTCATTAAGTATTTTTACTCTGTCTTCCAAGTTATTTAACTTAACGCTACGATTTGCCATGTTTGCCACTTCTTCTTGAATTTCTATTCCTACAATTTCTTTTGCATCAGTCTTTCCAGCTAATAATATAGGTATAATTCCAGTTCCGGTTCCTAAGTCCATTACCTTTGAATTTGTCTTTACTTGAGCAAAATTACTAAGTAATACAGCATCTATTCCAAAACAAAAGCCCTTTGGATTTTGAATTAATCTAAGTCCCTTACATTGTAAATCATCTACCCTCTCATGAGGTAAAATTAAGTTATTCATCCCTTATCTCTCCTAATGCTTAGTTAATATATGTATACTTCCCTAATTATACTAGAAAAACAAAAAAGCCCACAAGGGCTTTTTATAGACTTTTCAGTTTTACTTTGGTACTGGTGCATCTACAGGACATACATTAGCACAAGCTCCACAATCAATACATCCTGACTCATCGATTACATACTTGTCACTTCCTGCACTAATTACACTTACTGGACATTCTGGTTCACATGCTCCACAATTAATACATGCCTCTGTAATATTATAAGCCATATTTTTTCACCTCGCATAAAGTTTTATCCTTATCTATTATGCTATATTTTTTTAGGCTTTATACGTATTACTTACTAATTTTTTATTCCTTTGTTTTTTTATTATTCTTCTTAGGTTGCTTATTTTGTTTTGCACATTCTTGTTGACCTTTATGAGGACACTTGCAATCACTACAATTTTTGTCAATCTCGTGTTTATTATTTTTATTGTTATCTTTAGATTCCTTATTTTGTTTTGCACATTCTTGTCCATCTTTATGAGGACACTTGCAATCACTACAATTTTTCTTAATCTCATGTTTCTTATAAATATATATATCTTCACTTAATTTGTTTTTGTCTTTATCTTCCACAAGTCTTACTTTAACAGATTCTAGTAATACATTGTTATCTACTACAATTCCTTCTCCATCTGGAGTATTTATTTTTTCTCCCACATTAGGTAAATTTTCTTTCATACATTCATACATTTCATGCTCATATTTTAAGCAACACATAAGTCTTCCACATATGCCTGATATTTTAGTAGGGTTTAAAGAAAGGCTCTGCTCCTTTGCCATTTTAATGGAAACAGGCTCAAAATCTCCAAGCCATGTGGCACAGCATAAAGTTCTTCCGCATGGACCCAAGCCATTTATCATCTTTGCTTCGTCTCTAACTCCTATTTGTCTTAATTCTATTCTAGTTTTAAATACGGAAGCCAAATCTTTTACTAATTCTCTAAAATCTATTCTTCCATCTGCCGTGAAATAAAATATTATCTTGTTATTATCAAAGGTATATTCCACATCAATCAATTTCATATCTAAATCATGTTTATTTATTTTTTCTAAACAACACTCAAATGCAAACTTTTGCTTTTCCTTATTTTCTTTGTTTATAGACTCATCTTCTCCTGTAGCAATTCTTATTACACATTTTAGAGGAGCTACTATTTCCTCTTCTGATATTTCCTTTATTCCTACTACGACTTCTCCAAACTCTACTCCCCTTGCCGTTTCTACTATGACATTTTGTCCCTTTTCTACTAATATATCAGTAGGATCAAAATAATATATCTTCCCAGCCTTTTTAAATCTTACACCTACAACCTTTACCATTATTGTACCTCCTGTATACATAACAACATATTCTCTATTGTTAACTGATAATTCACATGTGCTCTTAAATCTTTTTTTGATTTCTCAATTTTTTCTATTATTTCCACCAAATTACTACTCTCTAGTTTATATATATGCTCTTGTAATTGAGAAACCTTATCTATATTAATTAAAAAATCATTACAATCTGTTTCTTTAAGTACTATTAAATCTCTAAACCAATATAACATCATGTCTAGTACTTCCTCTACATTATCTTTATACTTATTAAAAAAATCTATACCCTCAAAGAATTTTAAAGGGTCCTTACATATTAATTTATCTAATATATCTATAGTTTCTTCTCTTTTTATATTAAAATCCTCAGATTCTTTTAATTCTATGGCTCTACCTACTATGCCATTTGATAGTTTAGCGTATATTTTAGCTTCATTCTCATTAATATTATATTTTTTTGATATAAACTTTTCAATTAAGTTACTATTTATCCTATTTAATTTTAAAAGTTGAATTCTAGATAATATGGTAGGTAAAAATCTATTTGAATTAGTACTTAACATTATTATAACTGCATAGGCAGGAGGTTCCTCTAATGTCTTTAAAAGTCTATTTTGAGCACTCCCTGTCATTGAATCTGCATCATTTATTATGAATATTTTCTTTTCACTTTCATATGGTTTTCTTATAATTTCCTGTTGAAGACTTTCAATTTGATGGTTCTTTATACTTTTTCCATCTGGATAAATGTATATTAAATCTGGATGATTTTCACTTTCTATTTTTAAACATGACGTACATATATTACAAGAATCACCAGAAAAACTATCACAAAGTATACCTTTAGCAAAGGCTTTTCCTATACTTTTTTTGCCACTTCCAATGGGTCCGTCAATAATATATCCATGGGCAACTTTATCTTTTCTAATAGTTTCTTTTAACTTATCTATTGTTCTTTCATGGCCTAAAATACTCTTAAAATCCATTTATTCCTCCCATTTAGGCTTTTTCAAAGCGATCTACATCAATTACAAAGATAGTAGCTCCTCCTACCTTTACTTCTACAGGATAGGTGGCTAAAAGGCCTGCATTACCCATTATTGGAGTAGGTGCTGTAGCTATCTCTTTCCTTGATTTACACATATCTTTTATTATATCTATTACCTTATCCACTTTTTCCTTTTCTACTCCCACAAATATAGTTGTGTTTCCTGCTCTTAGAAATCCCCCTGTTGAAGCTAATTTAGTCACACCATAGCCATTTTCAGTTAATTTTTCAACTACCCCTTGAGCATCCTCATCATGCACTATAGCAATTATTAGTTTCATACCATAACCTCCCATTTAAATAATTCTATAATATATCATCTATGCGTTTCTTAATATCTTCATGGATTTCTTCTATGGTTTTTTCTGCATCTATTTCTTGTATTCTATCTACATGTTTATCTCTTAATTCTTCATATCCCTTGTAAACTCTTTTATGAAAATCTATTTTCTCATTTTCTAGTCTATCCTTTTCCCCTTGTTTAGACTTTCTCCTAATTCCTTCTTCTGGAGATATTTTAAATAAAAAAGTCACATGTGGCATACAACCATCTATAGCAAATTTATTTATTGCTTCTACTGTGTCTATACCTAAGTTTCTTCCTATGCCTTGGTATACCACACTAGAATCTACAAATCTATCACAAATTACTATCTTGCCCTCGTCTATAGATGATTTTATTACTTCACTTACATGTTGTGCTCTAGATGCAGCGTATAAAAGGGCTTCCGTCATATAATTCATATTTTCATTGCTCACATCTAGTATTACTTTTCTTATCTGCTCACTTATATATGTGCCACCTGGTTCTCTAGTAAGGACTACGTCATATCCTTTATTTTTAAGATACTCCTCTAACATTTTTATCTGAGTTGTTTTTCCTGCTCCATCTGGTCCTTCAAAACTAATGAATAATCCTTTCATACTATACCTCTTCCTAATTTAAATATATACTATTATTTTAACATAAATAAAAAAATATTATAGGTATAGGTTATTCCATAATTTAAAAGAGCAGCATGAAACATGATCATGCTACTCTTTTATACCTTTATTTTATTAATTCATATACTAATACACACGCTTGACCTCTTTTTACTTTTCCTTTGTATTCTATTGGATCAAGAAGTTTATCTATTGCCCCTATTTTTTTAGCTTTAGCTACAGAAACCTTAGCCCAATCACTTACATCATTTGTATTTTTCATATCGTCTAAATCTAATTTTATTTCTCCATATTTTTTCTCATATGCATTTACAACTATTTGAATTAATTCTTCCCCTGATATTTCTTTTTCTGGTTTAAACTCTCCATCGAAACCGCTAATTAGATTATTTCTATAAGCTACAGAAACAAACTTGCTATACCAACTTTCAACCCCTACATCTTCAAATACTTTATTATTTTCATAAGAGTTCATATCTATATCTAATGCATTTACTAAGATGGCAGCTATTTGGGCTCTCGTTATGTACCCTTCTGGGTTAAATTCGTTATTATTAGAGCCAGAAATAATATTTTTTTCTGATAACTTTTCTATATAGTCCCTTGCCCAATGACTACTTATATCTGAAAATATCTTTTTAGGTTTATTATCTTCTTTTTCTATCTCCTTCATAAATCGGCTCTCTTCTCTAGCTCCTTCTTGAATTTCTCTTATTATCTCTTCAATACTTTTTGTTGATCTATTATTCTTTTCACTTTTAGATCCTTTTTTATATTCTCCTATCTCTTTCATAAATTCAGTTTCTTCTCTTGCTGCTTCCATTATTTCCTCTATTATTTCCTCAATACTCTTACTTTTAGATCCTTTTTTATCCATCCCTATCTCTTTCATAAATTCTGTTTCTTCTCTTGCCGCTTCTTGAATTTCCCTTATTATCTCTTCAATACTCTTACTTTTTGTTGACTTATTACTCTTTTTACTTTTAGATTCTTTTTTATCTTTGTCTTTATTTTTGTCTTTATCTTCTCCTATCTCTTTCATAAATTCACTTTCTCTTCTAGCTGCTTCTCTTATTTCCTCTATTATTTCTTCAATACTCTTATCCTTTTTCAACTTGCTGATTTCTGTCATTCTAGATCCAGAAGATACTACTGTATTATTATTTTCTGTTAATCTAGGAATTTTACCTTGTACTCCTATATATCCGTAGGATGTAAAAGTAGTACTTATTAAAAGAGAAATAATTAATAATAGAATTTTGATTTTTTTGTTCATGGCTATCCCTCCCTGCCACAATATATTAGCACAACCAATTGGTAAATTTTGTAATTAGTTGTCGTCTATATAATTTTTATTTATTTTCTATAACTAAAAAACTAAAATTACCCTTTAACCAAGTAGGGCAAAAAATAATAAGAGCTACTAATTAGTAGCTCTCATCATATTTAACTAAGTACTTACTCCATATTTTTTTAATCATCATATTATAGTATTCATATTCAATGTCATCTATAGATAAGTCCGTAATTTTTGTTTCACATTCTCTGCATATACGTTCATCTAATAAATTTATGTATTCCTTAGGTTTTTCCATACACATAATACAATTACTCAAAAGCCTCACCTCTTTATTAATTATGGCCTTTATATAATATTCTATTCACTTACTGTATGTCTGTGTCATAAGAAATTTCAATCTTATTGTACCTTTTTTGGGGGCTTAATCAAAAACATAAAAAAGTAGCCCCTTGGGCTACTTTTTTAATATGACATTACTGCATTTATGGCATTTAGAAGTTCTTTATTAGGTTCAAATACAAACCTATATACATCTCCACCTCTAGTAAATTCACCTATATACCAGTTTTTGGTTTCTCTAGTAGAAATAAATTTATACGTTTTTGCCTTCTTTTCTTTTATTTTTTCTATATCGGCCTTGTCATAGGCTTCAAACAAATCTAGTTCACTTAATTTCAAACTTAAAAAAGAGTGGCTTGCTCTACCAAATACTCTTTCCATTATAAGTTCGTCACCTATTATCTTATAATTATAATAAGAAATTCTCCTATATATAATATATAGGCAGGCACATACTGCTAACCCAAATGATAATAAAGCTCCTATGGTTGCTAGGATAGGACTTACTATTTTTAATAATCTTAAAGAAATATCAAGTGTGATAATAGTTCCTATAATCATTAGACAAAGTTTCCAAAATGATAACCTTTTTTGTTTAATAGTCTGCTTAATTATATACATTTTAGACTCCCCTTATAATAAAATATATGTCCATACAAATTGTATATAGATATAATAATATCATGTTATAAAATTTGTATCAAATAAAAGTGTTTTATATTAAATTTATTTCAAAAGAAAAAAGAAAGTATTTAAATACTTTCTTTACTAATAATTCTAATATTAATATATTATTTTGCTATCCTTATGTGCCCATAATTTTTCTGAACCCTCACTCTTTTTGGGGAAGGTTTTTTCTCTATATTTTCTAGCACATCTCTAATTAAATATATTTGTAAGCATGCCATGGGTATACACAACATCACTGTTAAAATAATTTTTATAATCATACTCTAACCTCTTTTATAAAGACTTTATACCTTCTTATTCTATATAATAACCCTTTTTCCTCTGTCTATAAATGGCCATATATTACTATTTTTGTAGCAAATTGTTGAATGGTTAAAGTTTTTATAAAAAACTGGCTTTTTATCTACTAATTTAATACTTTATTTGCGATTTCTACGGCTACCTTCGCATCCTTAGCATAAAAATCTGCCTTAATCATTTGTGCATATTCTTCATTTAATACGGCTCCACCTACAAAAACTTTACAGCCTACTTCATTTTCCCTTAAAAGCCTTATGGTTTCTTCCATACTCTTTACCGTAGTAGTCATAAGTGCACTTAATCCTATTAATTTTATATTTTCATCCTTAGCCACTTCTACTATCTTCATAGGATCCACATCTTTTCCTAGGTCTATTACTTCAAAGCCATAGTTTTCTAGTATAACCTTAACTATGTTCTTACCTATATCGTGAATATCACCTTGTACTGTGGCTAATATTAATTTGCCTTTACTTATTTGTTCTTCTTCCTTCTTTATTTTTTCCTTTATAACTTCAAAGGCCACTTTTACCGTTTCTGCAGATATTATAAGTTGTGGTAAAAATACACTTCCCTCTTCAAATCTATTCCCCACTATATCTAGAGCTGGAATTAAATCTTCATTTACGATTTTAAGGGCAGACTTCTCTTTTAAAAGCTCTATAGTCTTATCCTTAGCCTCTGCCTTTAACCCCTTTATTATAATTTCTTGTAATGTTAGATCAGATGTTTTCACATCCTGTTTCACATTTTTAACATGCTTAAACTTGTCTATATAGACTTTTGCGTCCCTATCCTCATTTGCAAGGACTTTATAGGCATATACAGTCTCTAGTATGTCATCATCCTTAGGATTTATTATGGGAGCATCTAATCCACTTGCCAATGCCATACTTAAAAAGGTCTTATTTAATAACCTTCTGTTTGGTAGTCCAAAGGACACATTACTAACTCCTAAGGTGGTTCTTACATTAAACTTTTCCTTTACCATCTTTACTGCTTTTATAGTCTCTAGTACTTCCTCCTGTTGAGCACTGGCAGTAAGAACTAGACAATCTATTAATATGTGCTTCTTATCTATTCCATATTCCTTCGCCCTTTTTATAATCTTTTCTGCTATTTTCACCCTATCTTCAGCTTTAGATGGTATTCCATCTTCATCTAGTGTAAGACCAACTACACAAGCTCCATATTTTTTAACTATGGGAAATATGTCCTTCATAACAGATTCTTTTCCATTTACAGAGTTTATTATGGCTTTTCCGTTATATCCCCTTATGGCCGCCTCTATGGCCACAGGGTCCGTACTATCGATTTGTAGGGGTAAGTCTACTATAGACTGGACTTCTTTCGTTACGTCCCTTAATAGGCTTATCTCATCGATTTCTGGTAGGCCTACATTCACATCTAATACATGTGCTCCCTTTTCCTTTTGTAGTATGGCTTCTTTTAATATATAGTCTATATCCTTATTCCTAAGTGCTTCTTTAAACTTTTTCTTTCCTGTTGGATTTATTCTCTCTCCAATGATAACAACTTCATCAATTATTACATTTTTTGTGGCAGAAGTTACAGCAGTAAATTCTTTATTTTCTATTTTAGCTGAATCTTTATCCTTTAGTCTATTTACCACTTCCCTTATGAAATTATCATTTGTACCACAACATCCTCCAAATACTCTAACTCCTAAAGACTGTAGCTCTTCTATGGTAGTTCCAAATTCCTCTGGTGTCACATCATAAACCGTATTTCCATCAACAATTTTAGGTAAACCAGCATTTGGCTGTATCATAACAGGTATTGATGCATAATCTAATATTTTAGTTACTATATGTTTACTTTCATTAGGCCCCAATGAACAATTCATTCCTAATACATCTACTCCAATACCTTCTAGGAAAACTACCATACTAATAGGATCTGTTCCGGTAAAAGTACGTCCGTCTTCTTCAAAGGTCATAGTGGCAAATATGGGTAAATTACTATTTTCTTTTGCTGCCAATACGGCTGCCTTCATCTCATATAAATCTGATATGGTTTCTATTAATATTAAATCACATCCAGCCTTAGTTCCTGCTATTACTTGCCTCTTAAATATGTCATAAGCCCTTTCAAATTTCAGTGTTCCCATCGGTTCCATCATTTGACCTATTGGCCCCATATCTAGAGCCACATATTTATTCCCTGCCACTTCCTTAGCATTTTTCACTGCCGCATCTATTATCTCTTCAACGGAGTAGGATGTATCTTTTAGTTTTAATTCATTAGCTCCAAAGGTATTTGTAGTTATTATGTCTGTCCCTGCTTCTATATATTTTTGGTGAATTTCTTTTACTATTTGAGGATATATTATATTATAGGTTTCTGGTACTTCACCCCTCTTTAATCCTCTTTCCTGTAACATAGTACCCATGGCACCATCAAAAAACAATATGGAATCCTTTAACTTTTCCCTAATATCCACAACTAATCTCTCCTTTTCTAAAACTACAACTCTTATATTTATTGCAACTTAAGCATTTATTTATCTTTTCTTTTTCCTCTATCTGAAACCCAATAAAAGCTGTTACTGATTTTCTAGGTATCAATATACTAGATTCCGTTGAAGTAACTCCAACTCTTTTATTAGCATCTAATATATTTAGTATTTTACTTTGTACTTTAATAGAAAAATCTCCATATCCAGGACTATATCTAAAGGTAATATTTTTACCTTCTTTCCTTGCAATTTCTTTAATTTCATCTTCAACCCCATCACAAATATGCTCTATATAAGTGGTGGCACAGGCATCTAATATGAGAGCCCTTGTTAAACTGATCTTTTCATAATACTTTATCTTAGAATCAACCATACTTCCTAAGGTTGCCACCATTACAGCACATTTAGTGGAATTCTTTAAATGATCCTTTATATTTTTTCCTTCTAAAATAAAGTTAGTATTTTCTAATGTGAACCCATTATCCTTATTTATAGAAAATATATCATACACATATTTGGGTTTAGATATGGATTTTATTTCTGCCATACACTCATCTATAAGATTATTTAGTTTTTCATCCATATGTTGATTCTTATATCCCAAATATCTAAGAACCTCTTTTTTGTCTATACACATCCATATCTCCCACCCTTTACTTATTAAGTATCACTACTTATACGGCTTTTTCATTTAATGCCTTTACTACACAACCTATATTCTTTGTTATTCTATGTGCTATTTCTGGTTTATTCATAGTATATATATGGATTCCATCAATTCCAGAAGATAGTAAATCTATTATTTGCTCTGTAGCATAACATATACCTGCCTCCATTAGGGCTTCCTTGTTATGTTCATATTTATTCATTATTTTCATAAATTTAGGTGGTATATATGATCCACAAAGGGATACAATCCTCTCTACTTGTTTTTTATTAGTAACAGGCATAATCCCTGCTTGTATAGGGATATTTACCCCCTTCTTTACTAAATCTTCATGAAACTTATAAAAATTATTATTTTCAAAGAATAATTGAGTTATTAAAAAGTCTGTACCATAATTAATTTTTCTTATTAAATTTTCTATATCATTATCCATATTATCATTTTCTATATGCCCTTCAGGGTAACAAGCTCCTCCTATGGAAAATTCTCCATTCTTCTTAATATGTTTAACTAAATCGGATCCATATCTGTAATGTAGGGGATCTGGAAATTTGAAATTAGGATCATTAGGAAGATCCCCCCGCAGAGCTAAAATGTTTTCAATATTATTTTCTTTAAGCTCTCTTAGTACACTGTCTATTTCATCCTTTGTTGAAGATATACAAGTAAGGTGGGCCAATGCCTCTATATTATATTTATTCTTAACTATAGATGCAATTTCTAATGTCTTATTTTCCTCACCACTACCTCCTGCTCCATAAGTAACACTTATATAATCTGGTTTTAATTCTGCTAATCCATCAATAGTTTTATATATAGTATCTATAGAACTACTTTTCTTTGGTGGAAAAATTTCAAAAGAAATAACTGGTCTTTTTTGGTTAAATAAGTTTTTAATCTTCATATTCTCACTCCTCATTAAAAATAGGTTATTAACAAAATGAAAAACTCTCTTAAAGATAAGAGAGTTTATATGTTTAAACTTTACTCTCATCTTCCAGCTTAATTGCTGCAGGATTTGGCACCTTAGCTTTTACGCAGGTTGCCGGGCTTCATAGGGCCAGTCCCTCCACCTCTCTTGATGAAATCTGTATTAACTTTTTTAATTTTAAAAAACCTCTTTCATACTGAAAGAGGTTTATCTACTAAAAATAGTTTCTCATCTTTCAGCTTAATTGCTGCAGGATTTAGCACCTTCGCTTTACGCAGGTTGCCGGGTTTCACAGGGCCAGTCCCTCCACCTCTCTAGATAAGTTTTATCATATTAAATTATATCAATTATATATATAGTGGAAACATATGTCAATACCTTTATACTTAATTTTTATTTATTCCAAAAATAATTTTCTTAATTTTGAGAATTTATTGACATCTGTCTTATTTTTTGCTACGATAGTTGAAATATTTTTAAAAGGAGATAAGATATGAAAACATCAGATATTATCATTAAGTGTTTAGAAAAAGAGAATGTAAAATTTATATTTGGGTATCCAGGAGGGGCGGTCTTACCTCTTTATGAGTCTCTCAGACACTCTAATATAGACCATATCTTAGTCCGCCATGAACAATCTGCTGCCCATTGTGCCAGCGGCTATGCCCGGGCTAGTAAAGAAGTGGGGGTCTGTTTGGCCACATCTGGACCTGGAGCTACAAACTTAATCACAGGGATAGCTACTGCCTATATGGATTCTATTCCGCTAGTAGTAATTACAGGCCAAGTAAATTCCAACCTAATAGGTAAAGATGTATTTCAGGAAGCAGATATAGTAGGATCTACAGAACCTTTCACAAAACACAATTATTTAGTTAAAAAAGCTGAGGATATTCCTAAGATAATAAAAGAAGCCTTTTATATAGCAAAGACTGGTCGTCCTGGGCCAGTGCTTATTGATATTCCTGTAGATATACAAAGGCAAAAAATGAAATTCAATTACCCTTCAAACATAAATATACTAGGATATAAACCCACATACAAAGGTCATCTAGGACAAATTAAACGTGCCTTAAATAAATTAAAAGGTTCTAAGCGTCCTCTCATTTGTGTAGGTGGAGGTATAATTTGTGCAAATGCAGTAGATGAATTTAGAGAATTTGTAAACAAGGGACAAATACCTGTAATCCATACTCTTATGGGTATAGGTGCATTAAACGAAGATTCCACATATCATTTAGGAATGATCGGAATCCATGGGAATAAGGGCTCTAAAAATATAGTTAGCCAAGCTGATTTAATAATGATTATAGGAGCCAGAATAGCCGATAGGGCCCATAATCTAATTCAATCTTTAAATAATGATATTGATATAATCCATATAGATATTGATCCAGCTGAAGTGGGCAAGAATATAAAATCCCATGTACCTATAGTTGGTGATGCTAAAACCATATTACAAGAATTCAATAAAAAAATAACTAATCTAGATACTAAGGATTGGATAAACCAATTACAAATTATTAAGTCTACTGAAAAAGAAAATAATATATTAGATGAAAAATATGTGAATCCCAAGGTAGCTCTAAACTATCTATCTGATAAAGCTCACAATGATTGTATAGTTACAGCTGACGTAGGACAAAACCAAATTTGGACTATTAAAAACTTTAAATTTATGGGTAAAAGATCCATATTCACATCTGGTGGACTTGGCACTATGGGATACTCCCTACCTGCATCTATCGGGGCCCAATTTGCCAGTACCAATAAGGTCATATGTGTTACCGGTGATGGTGGTCTTCAAATGTCTCTAGGTGAATTAGGTACTATTGGACAAAATGATCTACCTATACTTATAATTCTATTTAATAATAATAGATTAGGCATGGTAAGAGAGTTACAGTATAATGCCTATGGGAAAGGAAACTACTATGGTGTTGATTTAAAAAATCCAGATTTTATCCTTTTATCTAAGGCCTATGGCATAGATGGTATTCGTGTAAATAACAATAAGGAATTTGAAAAGGTAGTAGAAAATGCTTTAAAATCTGATAAACCTTATTTAATTGAATGTATGGTTAATCCTGATTTTGCAACACTTTAAGGAGGAGATTAAAATTAATAGAAGAGTATTATCCGTATTAGTAGAAAATCAATCAGGAGTCCTAAGTAAAATAGCAGGTCTATTTAGCCGACGGGGCTATAATATAGATAGTCTATCTGTAGGTGAAACAGAAAATCCTAAGATATCACGTATGACCATAACCATTGCTGATGATGATTATATTATAGAGCAAATAACTAAACAGCTTTACAAACTAATTCCAGTTATAAAGGTAATAGAATTAAAACCAGATAATGCCGTTTATAGGGAATTAGTTTTGGTAAAAATTAAAACTACTCTAGAAACTAGAGCATCTCTAATTGAAACTACTAATATATTTAGGGGAAAGATAATAGATGTATCAAAGGATACCATGACTGTAGAGCTCACAGGAGACTCTAATAAAATCTCTGCGTATATAGAAATGATTACCCCTTATGGCATAGTCGAATTTGTGAGATCAGGCTTTGCAGGCTTACAGAGGGGAAATATTAAGATTACTGATTAAAGGGAAGATATTATATCTTCTCTTTTTTTTGGTTGTTAGATTCGTAGGTGCTGGGCTTTGGATGATTTAGAGCAATCTATCGATAACTATCTGAAGCCATTTGGAAAGATAAAAATAAGCAATAAAAAAGACAAAGGATAAAATC
>NZ_NIBG01000021.1 GCF_002270055.1 Anaeromicrobium sediminis
GATATAAAACAATAGCAAGTGGAGACTCTTCCCATGCAGAAGGTGGAGGTACTATTGCTAGTGGATCTTATTCACATGCTCAAAATGAAGGAACAATAGCACAAGGTAAGTCACAAACAGCTATTGGACGATATAATGTAGCACAGGGAACATCAAATTCATACGTGGATACAGATAATGCTTTTATAATAGGAAATGGAACAGATTCTAGTAGAAGTAATGCATTAGAAGTTAAATGGAATGGAGATACCTGGGTTAGTGGAAGTGGGGATTTTGCTGGAGATATATCTGTCGGTGGAGATGGACATTTTACTGGCAATGTATATGCAGCGGGATTTAATCCAGATTTTGCTGAGATGTTTGAAACAATTGATGGTAATCCAATTGATGTTGGATACTGTGTTGCACTAGTTGGTGATAAAATAAGAAAAGCAAATTCTAAGGATGAATATATCTTAGGAATTACTAGTGCTACTCCAGCTATAATAGCAGATGGTGGAGAAATGAGATGGAAATATAAGTATGTAATAGATGAATGGGGTAGGGTTCAGTATGAGGATGTTGTAGTCCCAGCAGAAAAAGATAAAGACGGGAAGGTCATAATTCCAAAGCGTACAGAAACTAGGCCTATTTTAAATCCTGAATATGACAATACAAAAGAGTACATTCCCCGTTCAAAAAGACCAGAATGGGTTGCCGTTGGCCTAATTGGACAGCTTTTAGTTAGAGATGATGGAACCTGTAAAGTAAATGGCTACTGTATGCCTAACGATGAAGGAATTGCCACAGCTTCTAGTACAGGGTACAGAGTAATGGAACGAACAGGAGAAAATCAAATATTAGTTTTGGTAAAATAAAACTATATAAAATTTAAGTTATGTGGATAATTTTAATGGTTAAGAGTTTAGGGTTCAGAGTTGAGAGCTTTTGACCCTAAACTCTAATCTATTAACCCTGTTAATGTAAAATTAAAGATTTTTTTCTTTAAAAGGAAAAAGTCCTTCTAAGATAGAAATTATCTATATACAAATAATTTTAAAGGTAGTGAAAGAATGAAAGAATACTTAGATGATTTGTTATATACCATAATGGAGAGCATAGATGAAGGAATTCATGTAATAGATAAAGAGGGAAAAACTATTTTTTACAATAAGGCCATGGAAAATATGGAAGGTATGGATAGGGAAGAAGTACTAAATAAAAAATTATTAAAGGTATTTCCCACATTAGATAAGGATACGAGTACTTTACTAATGGCTCTAGAACGGGGAGAAGCCATAAAAGAGAGACCACAGATTTATTATAATAATCACAATAAGGAGATAACTACCATAAACAATACTATTCCCATAATAAAGGACGATGAAATTATGGGAGCTATAGAAATAGCAAGGGATATAACTAAAATAAAGGAATTATCTACAGAAGTAGTTCAGCTCCAAAGAAAACTACAGGAACAAAACGATAAAACAGGAAAGAAAAAATTTACTTTTGATTCTATAATTGGACATAGTGAAAAATTCATTAAGGCCATAGAATATGCTAAACGAGCATCTAATTATTCTTCCAGTGTTCTCATATATGGAGAGACAGGAACAGGAAAGGAGTTAGTTGCCCAAAGTATCCACTATGCCAGTGAGAGGGCAGACAAGCCCTTTATAGCCCAAAACTGTGCAGCCATACCAGAGAGCTTGCTTGAAGCCATGCTATTTGGTACGGAAAAGGGAAGTTTCACAGGAGCCATGAGCAAAGTTGGGTTATTTGAACATGCTAATGGAGGAACCTTATTTTTAGATGAGATAAATTCCATGGGAGAAAAGCTTCAAAGTAAATTATTGAGGGTATTACAAGAAAAGATCATAAGGCGAGTTGGAGGACTTAAGGACATTGTGGTAGATGTGAGAATAATTGCATCTACAAATGAAGAACCCTATAAAATTATTGAAGAGAAAAGGCTAAGAAAAGATTTATTTTATAGAATAAATGTAATGCCTGTAAATTTACCTCCCCTTAGGGAACGAAGAGAGGATATTGAAGTTTTAGTAGAACATTTCATAGAGAAGTATAATAGAAAATTGAATGTAAACATTAAAAAAGTAGAGAAGGATGTAATAAAGTACTTTAAAAAATATAACTGGCCAGGGAATATTAGGGAACTAGAAAACTATATTCAGGGGGCTATGAACGTGGTTGGTGAAGATGAAATATTGAGAAAAGAACATTTTTCTCCCCATGTAAATACTAATGTTTTCAAGTTTCATGCTGAAAATAAATATAAACTACAGGGAACATTACCAGATACCCTAATAGCCATTGAAAAAGAAATGATTAAGGATGCATTAAACAATAATAATGGAAATATTTCAAAGGCAGCAGACCTATTAGGAATAAAAAGGCAGACTCTACAGCACAAATTAAAAAAATATAATTTAAAAGGTGATTAATAAATTGAGCAAATGGTCATTCATATGTAAAACTCTGATAAGTAAAATTACTTATCAGAGTTTTTTTGTTACTGGAACAATTTGGAAAAAGGTGCATAGTATGAAGGGAAAAGGGGGAGACAAGCAAAGGAGATGACTTATGATAAAGTCAAAAGAAGAAATAGTTGCAATGTTATTAGCAGGAGGTCGTGGATCACGATTAAGAGAATTGACTAGGAAGATGGCAAAGCCTGCAATTTATTTTGGAGGAAAATATAGACTTATTGATTTTACCTTGAGCAATTGCTCCAATTCAGGAATTAATACTGTTGGGGTACTGACGCAATATAACCCTTTAGAATTAAATTATCATATAGGAATTGGCAGTGATTGGCATATTCATAGGCCAAATGGTACTGTAACCATTTTACCACCTTATGCAGGATTAGGAGGAGGTAGATGGTATAGGGGAACTGCAAATGCCATATATGAAAATATTGATTTTGTAGATAGATATGAACCTGAATATGTTCTCATTTTATCGGGAGATCATGTCTATAAAATGAACTATTATTCATTATTAGAATATCATAAAAAGAAAAAATCATTAGTTACCGTTGCTGCTACTAGAGTGCCATGGCAGGAAACAAGTAGGTTTGGAATAATGAATATAGATAAGAACAATAGAATTTATGAATTTCAAGAAAAGAGAAAAGATGCCACAAGTAATTTGGCTTCAATGGGAGTGTATATCTTTAACTGGAATGTACTAAAAAAATATTTAATTGAAGATGAAAAGAACTCTAACTCTAGTAATGATTTTGGAAAAGATATTATTCCAAAAGTATTAGAGGATAGATTAGATATGTTTGCTTATGAATTTAAGGGATATTGGAGAGATGTGGGAACAGTAGAAAGTTTATGGCAAGCCAATATGGACTTACTAAAAGAAAATAGTGAGTTAAATTTATATGATAATAGCTGGAAGGTATACTCAAAATACCTTATTTATCCACCTCACTATGTGGGTGAAACTGGTAATGTTAAATCCACCATTTTAAGTGAAGGATGTATTATTCATGGAGAAGTACAAAACTCAGTTTTATCTCCAGAAGTGTATATAGGGAAAAATTCTAAAGTTATAGATTCAGTAGTTATGCCAAATGTCATTATTAAAGAAAATGTAACTTTGGAAAGGGTTATTGTCATGGAGAATACTGTTGTAAAGTCAGGAACTAGAATAAACAATAGAAATAATAAAATTTTAATTATAAACGGTAGCTTGAAAGGACTGTGAAAAAGCCTTTGAATAGAAAGAACCATAAGGAGTTGATAAAGTGTTAAAAGTACTATATGTGGCATCTGAAGCTGTTCCCTTTATGAAGGTAGGAGGACTTGCAGACGTGGCATTTTCTTTACCAAGGGAACTAAGAAAACTTGGAATTGATATAAGAGTTATAATCCCAAAATATAAGGGGATTTTAAAAAAGTTTAAAAGTAAAATGGCGTATGTGACTAAATTCATGGTTCCAGTAGGATGGGAAAAACAAAAGTGTAAGATTGAATATTTAGAATATGAGGGTGTTCCCTTTTACTTTATTGATGAAGAATACTATTTTCATAGGGATGGCATATATGGATTTTATGATGATGAAGAAAGATTTTCATATTTTTGCAAAGGCGTATTGGGAACAATAGAAAATCTGGATTTCAAACCACATATTATTCATTGTAATGATTGGCATAGTGGTATGATTTGTCCCCTATTGAAGGAATATAAAAGGGACAACCCTAAGTTTTCCAATATAAAAACTATGTTTACCATACACAATTTAAAGTATCAAGGGATTTATGATAAAAAAATTCTAAGATCCTTATTAAACTTGGGAATGGAGTATTATAATGATGATGCTATTAAACTTTACGACGGAGTAAGTTTCATGAAGGCAGGAATCAATTATGCTGACGTAGTTACAACCGTTAGCAAGACCTACGCCAAAGAAATACAAAACCCATCATATGGTGAAGGGCTAGATGGGCCTCTAAGGAAGAGAAAGGATAACTTATATGGCATTGTAAATGGAGTAGATTACCAAATTTATGATCCTAACAAGGATGATAATATTTTTGCTAAATACAATATAAATTCTTTGGGAAATAAGGTGGAAAACAAAGTTAATCTACAAAAATTATTAAATTTGCCACAAAATAAAGAAGTACCCGTAGTTGCTATGGTTTCTAGATTGACATATGCCAAAGGAATAAAATTATTGATCCCTATACTTGATGAGCTATTAGCTAAAGATATACAGATGGTAATTTTAGGGACAGGTGATAGGGAAATTGAATCTAGAATAAAGGATTTTGCTCATAAGTATCCTGAAAAATTATCAGCTAATATTTTGTTTCATGAGAATTTAGCACATAAAATATATGCTTCTTCGGACATGTTCTTAATGCCTTCTTTAAGGGAACCTTGTGGATTATCCCAGTTAATCGCTCTTAAATATGGAAGTATTCCTATTGTAAGAAGCACTGGAGGATTAAAGGATACGGTCAATCCATACTGTGAATCTACTGGAGAAGGTAATGGCTTTACTTTTATTGATTGTAATGGGGATGAAATACTCAATACAATTAATATGGCATTGAAGTTTTATGAAGATAAAAATATGTGGAAAAAAATTATTACAAATGCCATGGGATCAGATTATAGTTGGAAAAATTCTACTATAGAATATAAAAAGTTATATGAAAGTTTAGTTAAGGGTTAAGGGATTTTTTTCTAAACCCTTAACTCAAATTTAGTAACCTTATTAATAGAAAATAAAAATTGGACCATGTAATTAACAGGGAGAATATCTGAAAATTCCATGCATATATTAGTAAAAAGTTATCTATATAGATAACTTTTTTAATTTACTTAAAGTGGGTGAGATTATGGGGAAAGACACTTTAGACAAAATTTATGACACTCTAAAGAACATAGAAAGGTTACTTGAAAATAAAAAAACATATGACTTTAGGTTTGAAGAAAGTAATACTTTAGAAGAGGAGTTATTTAAAATAACTACAAAGGTGTACTATGATGAAGAAAAATTAAAGCAGAAAAAGGGCTTAAGGAAAAAGTCATCCATAAGAATTTACAAGAATTTAATGAAAGAGTATATGGATTTTTTTTCTACTAGAATGGAAAATTTCCAAATAGAAGAAAGCGATAACTATGGAATGATTTTATTTAAAAAGGATAATAGGTATACGGGGGCTGTTAGAATACTTACGGATCTAGGATATTATAGAAAAGAAGCCTTTTATAATTTAACTAAAAATTTGGTGAATGAGTGTTTGAGATATGGAATAAATAGAAGAAATATATACATAATAGTCCTATCACACCACAATGGATTAGATAAGGAGTTTACTAAAAAATTAATAGATAAGGGTATTGATAATAGCCAAATATTAAAGGATGAGAATAGAGAAATACTTGAAGCCTATGAGAAAAAGCATATATATAATCTAAATTCATATTTAAAGGAACCAGACAAACAGGTATTTTTCCTAGGAGCTCATATACATCCCAATTTAGTAGCAAATAGTTATTTTAATAATGAGGAATTAAAAATAACCAATTATAATTGGCTGAGTAATCCTATGGAAGACATAATAAATGAACTTAAAAGAAAAAATTAATATTATTTTTGTTAAAAGAACACCTTATTTTAGGTGTTCTTTCTATTTTGTCATAAAGAGATGCAAAAATATTTGCGTTAAGACAAGTGTAGGGTCAAAACAGGAAAAGATGCCAATGCAAAAATATTTGCACTGATGCAAATGTTTTTGCATTATGAATAAAAATATTCAGAATAGTCCAAAATAAATGGGGTTTTTATTAAAAAATTCCAAAAAAATGTGGCATGACAATTGCAAATAAAAATAGCATGAAAAATTTAATGGAGGTGCACTTTATTATGAGCAGAGAAAATGTAAAAGTGATTATTTGGGGATTAGGAGCCATGGGCGGCGGAATGGCTAAAATGTTACTTAAAAAGAAAGGTGTAGAAATAGTAGGAGTAGTAGGAAGAGGAAAGAAAATTGGAATGAGTATGTTTGACCTTCTAGGCGTTGAAAGAGGAGACAGAGAAGACGTACTTATGGGGTCTATGGAAGATGTTATTACTGAGAAGGCTGCAGATGTGGTTTTACTTTGTACTGACTCCTTTACTAAAAATTCTTTTGAGAAGATTCAGTATTGTTTAGAGAGAAAGATAAATGTTGTTTCTAGTGCAGAAGAAATGGCTTATCCAATGGCACAAGAACCAGAACTTACTAAGGAAATGGATAGAATAGCTAAGGAAAACGGTGTAACTGTACTAGGTACAGGAATAAATCCAGGACTTATTATGGACTTATTAGTAGTAACTTTAACTGGAGCTTGTGAAGAAGTAGATAGTATAACTGCAAGAAGAGTAAACAGTTTATCACCATTTGGTCCAGCAGTTATGGAAGAACAAGGTATCGGTATTACAGTAGATGAATTCAACAAAGGTGTAGAAGAGGGAACATTAGCAGGACACGTAGGATTCCCTGAGTCAGTTAGAATGATTTCAGATGCTATTGGTTGGGAATTAAGTGGAGATATTAAACAATCTATGGAACCAATCGTATCTAATGTATATAGAAAGTCTCCATATGGAGAAGCGAAGGCAGGTAATGTGGCAGGTTGTGCTATGAAGGGCTTTGGTTATGTGGATGGAGAAATGAAAATCGAAATGGATCATCCTCAACAAATAGAGCCAGAATTAGAAGGAACTAATACGGGAGACTATATCATTATAAAGGGAACTCCTGATATAAATATGAGTATAACTCCAGAAGTACCAGGTGGAATAGGAACAATAGCTATGTGTGTAAACATGATCCCTCATGTTATAAATTCAAGACCAGGAGTTAAAACTATGTTAGACTTACCTGTTCCAAGAGCTATTATGGGAGACATGAGAGATTTAATAGAAGGGTAGGTTAGTATTATGATGGCGAAGGCTGGAGATTGGGTGTTAATACACAATATAGTGTTAAAACCAGAAGAAAGAGCACCTCAAGTGCCTGATGATACAAAGAAGGTACCACTTGAGTGCTTAGTTAAAGGTTTTTTAATAGAAGATGGTGTAGTGGGAGATACAGTAAGAGTAAAGACTATTACTGGAAGAATAGAGCAGGGAACATTAAGAGAAGTTAATCCTACTTATACTCACGACTATGGAAAGTTTATTCCAGAATTACTTCAAATAGGAATTACTTTAAGAGAAACACTATTTGGAGGTGAAGACAATGAGTAAAGACATGAGTTATGCTGGTGTAATGTCAAGACGTAATGAAATAATGAAAAACGCCATAGGTATAGATTATGACGTATTTGAATCTGGAGGTATATCCTTTGACTATGAAAAGATGATGAGAGAGACTGGGTATACTCTAGAGGAAATGACTAAAATACAAAGAAGCACAGGAGTTGGAAATACTCCACTTTTAGAAATGAAAAATATAACTAAATTAGTTAGAAAAATTTCTCCTGAAGGAAAGGGAGCTAGGATTTTCATAAAGGATGAAGCCGCAAATCCTTCAGGAAGTTTTAAAGCAAGAAGGGCTGCAAATGCAGTTTATCATGCTAAAAAATTAGGATATAAGGGAGTAATTGCAGCCACTAGTGGAAACTACGGAGCAGCAGTTGCATCTCAGGCAGCCATGTATGGACTTAAATGTATTATTGTGCAAGAATGTTATGACTCTCAAGGTAAGGGACAGCCAGAGATTATAGAAAAGGCTAGAAAATGTGAGGCCTATGGAGCAGAAGTAATACAGCTTACAACAGGACCTGAACTTTTCTATACTTTCTTAAAACTACTAGAGGAAACTGGATATTTCAATGCATCTTTATATACTCCATTTGGAATTGCAGGGGTAGAAACATTGGGGTATGAAATTTCAATGGAATGTAGAGAAAAATTTGGAAGAGATCCAGACGTGGTAGTTTGTACTAATGCAGGAGGAGGAAACTTAACAGGAACAGCTAGAGGTCTACAAAAAGCTGGTGCTGATTTAGTGGAAGTAGTAGCGGCAAGTGTGGATTTGTCAGGACTTCATATGGCCAGTGATACGCAATTTAACAAGAAGTCCTTCACAACGGGACATACAGGGTTTGGAATTCCTTTTTCAACTTGGCCAGACAGATCAGATGTTCCACGTTCAGCTGGAAGACCACTTAGATATATGGACCGATATGTGATTGTTACTCAAGGAGAAGTTTTCTATACAACGGAAGCATTAGCACAACTTGAAGGTGTAGAAAGGGGTCCTGCTGGAAATACATCCCTAGCAGCGGCCATATCAATAGCAAGAGAATTAGATGAGGATAAGATAATAATAGTACAGGAAACTGAGTACACAGGAGCAGGAAAGCATATTCAACCACAATTATCCTTTGCTAGAGACAATGGTATAGAAATTAGATTTGGTGATCCTAAAGATGAAGTACCGGGGGAAAATATAATTTTACCTAAGGACCCAAGTTATATTAAAGCTAATGACATTGATTTAAATAAGTTAAAGAGATCTTATATTAAGAATTGCATAGAAAAAAATCCTGATTCTCATGTAACTAAAGAAGATATTCAGTTCTTAGCTGAGGATACTAAGAGCAGTGTAGAATTTGTAGAAAGTATATTAAAGGATCTTTAGATAGTTAGGTTAGAAGTGTGAAGGTTAAAGATAATAGAGATTACCTTTAACCTTCTAGCCTTGACTTTATTTAGGAGGGAAAACTTTGAAAAGACAAGACGATTTTAATAAAAGAAGAGATCACTTAAAAAACTTAAGTGATGAAGAATTAAAAGATAGATTTTGGCAGTTAGCAGAAAAAATAGTAGAGCCTATGCTTGAGTTGGCTCATAAAAATACATCTCCTTCTATTGAGAGATCAGTTCTTTTAAGAATGGGTTTTTCAAGTATAGAGGCACAAACTATAGTAAAGGGTGTTATGGATAGAGGTCTTATGCCAAAGGGTGCAGGACATGTGGTTTATAAGCTGGCCCTAAAAAAAGATATACCTGTTAGAGATGCTGGACTTAAACTTTTAAACGGAGAGTGTTGGGATGAGGTACAAACTCTTTTTGAAGGAGGTACTAAGTAATGAAGTTAGATATGAATGAAAAGATAAATGTTAAAGAGATACTAAATGATTTAGAAAATTATAGACCTAAAAGACGTGGATGGGTTTGGAGAGAAGAAGTTCCAGGTCTTAAAATGGGTCCCTTTGAATTTAAAAACTGCTCAGCACCTCTAAAAAATAGTGTTCCTCTACCTAGTGCTAAATATTTTGGTGACATTGACCCACAACCAGAATACACAATAACTACAGAAATAGCTTCTGGTAGATTTGAAGATGACATAAGAAGAATGAGAATGGCAGCATGGCATGGAGCTGACCACATAATGGTTATAAGAACAGCTGGACAATCTCACTTTGATGGACTTATAGAAGGAACTCCTCAAGGAATTGGTGGAATACCAATAACAAGAAAACAAGTTAGAGCACAAAGAAAGGCTCTAGATTTCATTGAAGAAGAAGTGGGAAGAGATATAAATTATCATTCCTATATTAGTGGAGTTGCAGGTCCTGAAATAGCAGTAATGTTTGCTGAAGAGGGAGTAAATGGAGCTCACCAGGATCCACAATACAACGTACTTTATAGAAATATAAATATGGTTCGTTCTTTTGTAGATGCGGCAGAATCTAAAAAGATTATGACTTGGGCAGATATAGCTCAAATAGATGGAGCTCACAATGCTAACGCCACAGCAAGGGAAGCTTGGAAGGTAATGCCTGAACTTATGGTACAACATGCCTTAAACAGTATATTCTCTGTTAAAGTTGGTATGAAAAAGTCTAATATTTGTTTATCTACAGTACCACCAACTGCACCACCAGCGCCTTGTCTACACATAGATCTACCTTATGCAGTAGCATTACGTGACTTATTCTCAGAATACAAAATGAGAGCACAGATGAATACAAAGTATATGGAGTCTTCCACTCGCGAAGCTACAGTAACTCATGTACTTAATCTACTTATTTCAAGACTTACAAGTGCAGATATTCAATCAACTATCACTCCTGATGAAGGTAGAAATGTGCCATGGCATATCTATAATGTGGAAGCTTGTGATACGGCAAAACAAGCACTAGTTGGTATGGATGCATTACTAGATTTAGTAGAACTTAAAACTGAGGGATATTTACCAGAAAAGGTTAGAGAACTTAAAGAAAGAGCCGTTTTATTCATGGAAGAAATATTAGAAGATGGTGGATACTTTAAGTCTGTAGAAGATGCATTTTTCGTAGATTCAGGTTCTTATCCAGAGAGAAATGGAGACGGAATAGGAAGAAAGATAAATGGAGGTATAGGTGTAGGTTCAATATTTGAGAGAGACGAAGATTACTTGGCTCCTGTAACTGCCCATTATGGATATAACAATGTGGCTCAATATGATGAGTATTGTGTAGATAATCCAGCAGAGCTTATAGGTGGTGGTACATTTGAAGAGCCAGATAAGATAATTTATATAGATGAATTAGATGAAATGGATAATGTTAATGTAAGAATGGAAGAAACAAAGGAATTAAGAGAAAAGAATATAGTAAAGCCAGAAGTAGAGTGGCTTGGAGATGGAGTAGTTCAATTTGACTTATTCTTACCTGTATCTAAGAGGGTTGCAGAGGCTGCAGCTTTAGAAATAGGAAAGAAAATGGGACTTGAAGAAGTGGAAGTAATCCACAGAGAAATCATGCATCCAGCAGAAGGAACTAGAGTACAAGTAAAGGGTAAGGTTGGATTTAGCATAGATCTTGATTCTTTAGTTATCCCTCCAGAGCCAGAGATCATGTCTGATGATGAAATTAGGGAAGATATTGAAAATAATCCGTTTAAAATAGTATGTGCCACAGTAGGTGAAGATGAGCACTCTGTTGGATTAAGAGAAATTATAGATATTAAACATGGTGGTATAGAAAAGTATGGTATTGAATGTCACTACCTAGGAACTTCTGTACCAGTGGAAAAATTAGTAGATGCAGCAATCGAAACTAATGCAGATGCAATCCTGGCATCTACTATAATAAGTCATGATGATATTCATTATAAAAATATGAAAAGAATCCATGAACTATGTGTAGAAAAGGGAATTAGAGATAAGATAATCATAGCTTGTGGAGGAACACAAGTAACTCCAGAAATAGCTGTAAAACAAGGTGTGGACGCTGGATTTGGTAGAGGATCTAAAGGTGTTCATGTGGCTACTTTCTTTGTTAAAAAGAGAAGAGAGATGTTAAATGAAAATTAATGTATTAGTAGCGGAAATTGGGAGCACCACTACTGTAGTTAATGGATTTAATTATATAGATAGCCCTTGTCCTAAGTTTATAGGACAGGGGCAAGCTCCTACCTCTGTTATGGAGGGGGATGTGAACATTGGCTTAAATGGAGCTATAGAAGACCTAAGGAAGAAACTACAAGTGGAAAAAATAGAGTATGATGAAATGCTAGCCACAAGTAGTGCGGCTGGTGGACTTAAAATGACAGTTCACGGTCTTGTTTATGATATGACAGCTAAAGCAGCTAAAGAGGCCGCTTTAGGAGCAGGAGCCATAATACACAAGGTAACGGCCGGTAAACTTAGAAGAACTGATATAAAGGCAATAAAGGAGATTGAGCCTAATTTAATATTAATTGCTGGTGGAGTAGATTATGGTGAGAGGGACACGGCCATATATAATGCTGAAATGATAGCTAATTCTGGTATAAAGTGCCCAATCATATATGCAGGAAATGTGGAAAATCAAGAGGAGATAAAAGAAATATTTAGTGACTTAGACAACAAGTTATATATAGTTGAAAATGTATATCCAAGAATAGATGAATTAAACATAGAGCCTACAAGGAAAGTCATACAGGATGCATTTGAAGATCATATAATCCATGCACCAGGTATGGCTAAAGTAAGGGAACTTGTAACGGGTCCAATAATTCCAACACCTGGAGCTGTTATGGAAGCTTCTAAAGTACTAAAGGAAGAGATTGGAGATTTAATCACATTAGATGTGGGTGGAGCCACTACAGATTTACATTCTGTTACAGAAGGTTCTGAAGAAATACAAAGGATAGTATTAAGTCCAGAACCCATAGCTAAAAGAACTGTGGAAGGTGACCTAGGCGTATACGTTAATATGGAGAACATAGTACAAAGGATAGGAAAAGAGAAATTAACTGAGGAATTAGGAGTACCGGTAGAGGATGTAATAAAAAATCATAAACCTATTCCTGACACACCAATACTGAAAAAATTCGTAGAAATTCTTACAAAGGAAGCAGTTATGACAGCCACCATGAGGCATGCAGGCAGATATAGAAGTATCTTTGGTCCAGGTGGAAAGAAAACCTTTGCAGAGGGGAAGGACTTGACCAGTATAAAGTGGATAGTTGGAACAGGTGGAGCATTAACTAGACTAGATGGAAGAATAGAAATATTAAAAGGTATTATGAATCTAGTTAAAGGAGATTATTTACTTCCTAAAGAGACTGCCGGGATTCTAATAGACAATGATTATATAATGGCATCCTTAGGAGTTTTATCTAAAAGACATAGGGACGCTGCAATTAACTTACTGAAAAATAGTTTGAATATTTAGGCAATGTTTAAGCTGAAGGTATAGGCACCTACTTCGTCTCAATAAGTTCAAAATTTTTTAAAAGGAAGTCACTATCAGACTGAATAGTATGAATCTTATACTTACGGTAGAAGGTTCATAATTGTTTACAGCATAAGATGTTCTGATGTTCCACCTTTTCAAAAATTATTGAACTTATTTCAACTTGTAGGTGAGCAGAATTTATTGAATTTTAATGTAGTTTATTTATAGATATGGAAGTCTATGAAATGGAACAAATTGAAAATACTTCAAGGGAAGGAGTGACAAAGTATGAAAAAGTGTCCAAGAATTGAAGTGAACTTAGAAAAATTAAAGGAAAATGCCAAAGCATTAGTTAATCTATGTTCAAAGGAAGATATAAGATCTGCCATAGTTACTAAGGCTTTTTGTGGTGATAAAAGGATTACTAAGGCCATCGTTGAAGAGGGAATAGATCTAATAGCTGATGCTAGAACTGAGAACCTGAAAAACTTGGCAGAATTTAAAGAAGAAAAGTTACTGTTAAGATTACCTATGATGAGTGAAATAAGTGATGTTATAGATTATGTGGATATAAGTCTGAACTCTGAAATAGACACTATGAGAAAATTGTCAGAAGAAGCTCTAAAGAAGGATAAAATCCATAAAGTTGTACTTATGTTAGACTTAGGGGATCTTAGAGAGGGAATTTTGGAGAAGGATATATTTTTAACAGTAGAGGAAATATTAAAGTTAAAGGGAATTAAATTAATAGGGGTTGGAACTAATTTAACTTGTTTTGGAGCAGTTATACCAGATGAAGTTAATCTTGGAAAGTTACAGGAGTATGCTGAAGAAATAGAAGAGAAATTTAATATAGAATTAACTTTAATATCAGGAGGAAATTCTAGTAGCGTATATCTTTTAGGCCAGGATAAGATGCCTAAGAGAATAAATAATTTAAGATTGGGAGAAGTGATTTTACTAGGGAATGAGACAGCCTATGGAGAAAAAATAGAAAATACTCACAATGATGTATTCCAATTAGTTGCTCAAATCGTAGAGTTAAAAGAAAAGCCATCTGTACCAACAGGGGAAATTGGTAAAGATGCCTTTGGTAATGTGCCTACATTTGAAGATAGGGGAATAAGAAAAAGAGCAATTTTAGGAGTAGGAAAACAGGATATTATGTTAGACAGCTTATATCCAATAGAAGAGAATATGATTGTATTAGGAAGTAGTAGTGATCACTTAATTGTGGATGTTACAGACTGTCATAGGGAATATAAAATAGGGGATGAGATTAAATTTAATATGGGATATGGTACTTTACTTCGCAGCATGACATCTAAGTATGTGCATAAAGAATACCTTTAAAGAAAGAGACAGTTATTTAGGATAAGACATAAATGACTGTCTTCTTTAAATAAATTGTTAAATGTTTTACAATGTTTAACAACTAAAAATCAAAAGGGGGAAAATTTTTTATGGAAGGCTTTTTGAAGTTAGTAGCAGATTTATCGGGGTGGATATGGGGGACACCTATGCTCTTAATTTTAGTGGGAGGAAGTTTATGGCTCACCATAGCTCTAGGATTTTTTCAATTTAAATACTTTCCTTTTATTATGAAAGAAACCTTTGGGAAGATATTTCAAAAGGCTGAAGGAGAAGGAACCATATCACCATTTCAGGCGGCAACATCAGCATTGGCATCAACTATTGGAGCATCTAATATAGTTGGAGTTCCAGTTGCTATTGCTTTTGGAGGGCCAGGGGCTGTATTTTGGATGTGGTTAGTATCCTTAATTGGAGCTGCATCAAAGTTTTCAGAAATCATACTGGGAATTAAATACAGAGAGAAAAATGAAAATGGAGAATATGTAGGTGGACCTATGCACTATCTAAAAAAAGGTCTAAAGTCTCCAGTTATGGGAGCTTTATTTGCCTTTGGTTTAATGGTAGAGTTAGTACCATCCATAGCCACTCAAACTGTATCCGTAGTACAAACGGCAAATACAATAGGTATACCTAATATGGTTAGTGGTGTAGTTGTTGCAATAATAGTAGCTTTAGTAGTATACGGGGGAATAAAGAGAATTGCACAAGTAACAGAAAAGCTAGTTCCATTCATGGCTATTCTATATTTAATAGGAGCATTTATTATAATAATTAGTAATGCTTCAAGAATACCAGAAGCTATAATGTTAATATTTGGTCATGCCTTTACTCCAATAGCAGCAACAGGTGGATTTGCAGGAGCAGCCATAGCCCAATCTATGAGATGGGGTATAGCAAGGGGAGTATATTCTAATGAAGCAGGTATGGGAACAGCTCCTATAGCTCACGCTGCAGCTATAACTGATCATCCAGCAAGACAGGCCATGTGGGGAATATTTGAGATCGTAGTAGACACATTAATCGTATGTACTACAACTGCATTTGTAGTATTAACTACAGGTCTTTGGAAAGAAGTTCCTGCAGACCAGGCTGCA
Organism: Anaeromicrobium sediminis; assembly: GCF_002270055.1. Taxonomy (NCBI): domain Bacteria; kingdom Bacillati; phylum Bacillota; class Clostridia; order Peptostreptococcales; family Thermotaleaceae; genus Anaeromicrobium; species Anaeromicrobium sediminis. The sequence goes on from NZ_NIBG01000021.1 coordinate 15,639, forward strand.
TCTATGCCAGCTAGAGCATTCCAATCTTTATTAGGAGATTCCCTAGGTGGAGGTATTGTAACATTTAGTATATTAATGTTTGTTATATCTACAATTATAGTAGTAGTTTATTATGGAGAAAAACAAGCAGAATATTTATTTGGAATAGGTTTTTCTAAAGTAATGAGAGTTGTTTATATTGCATCTATATTCCTAGGGGCAGTAGGTGGAATAGAATTCTTATATCAATTCTTAGATATTTTATTAGCAGCTATCATAATACCAAATATGATTGGTCTAGTATTAATGACCAAAGAAGTCAAGGAAATTAAAGATGATTTCTTTAATAATCCAAAGTACTATCCAGGAGCAAAGACTAAAGAGCGAGTATAGGAGGAGTAACCATGTTAAAGTGGAATAGTCCACAGGGACTTAAGGACTTGTCAATAACTTTAGTTAATCAGGAGAGTGTATCTGGAACTTGTTCAGAGAAGAGTATGGCACAACTTGTGTATGACTTGTTGAAAAATACAGAATATTTCAAAATTAATCCACAGAATGTTTTTATGAAGCCACTTAATGATTCATTAGATAGGCATTTTGTATGTGCCTTAGCTGAAGGTAATGGAAATTCTAAGGATACTTTAATATTAGTAAGCCATATGGATACGGTAGATGTGGAGGATTTTGGGAAACTAAAGGAATTTGCCTTTGATCCCTATGAATATACTAAAAGACTAGACCCAAATACATTGGGAGAAGATGCTAAGAAGGATTTACTGTCAGGAGAATGGTTATTTGGTAGAGGAATAATGGATATGAAAACTGGTATGGCCATTCAAATGTCCCTTTTAGAAGAGTATGGAGTTAGAGAGGACTTTCATGGTAATTTATTATTAATAGCAGTTCCAGATGAAGAATCTAATTCAGAGGGAGTTATAGCAGGAATTCCTTTTTTAAATAAATTAATAGAAGAGAGGGACTTAAATCCAATAGCTGTACTTAATTGTGAACCTGATTTTGCATCTTATCCAGGAGATGATAATAAGTATGTGTACTCCGGAACAGCTGGAAAATTATTATTAGGATGTTTCTTTGTTGGGAAAGAGGCCCATGTGGGAGAGTCTTTAGCAGGAGTTAATGTGGATTTAATAGCATCAGAGTTTATGAGAAGAATAGAAGTTAATACAGAACTATCTGATAGGGTAGGCTCTGAAGTCACATTACCACCGACTTGTTTAAAATATAGGGACTTGAAGGAATTATATTCTGTCCAAACTCCAGTTAGGGGAGTTTCCTATATAAATATACCGACCCTACAAAAGAACCCAAAGGATTTTATAGATAAAATACGAACATATGCGCAAGAGGCAGTAGAAGAGGCTTGTGATAAAGTAAATAGGCAAAGGGAAATATATAAGGACATGTCTAACTTACCTGTAGGGGGAGATGGATTTAATCCCGTGGTCTATACATATGATGAACTATATAATCTATGCGTAGAATCAGCTGGAGGAGAATTTGAGAATCACTTAAAAGAATGTATTAGTGAATGGAAAAAAGACAGTTCCATTGATGAAAGGGAACTTAGCACAAAAATAGTGGCTGAGACTCAAAGATATTGTCCAGTAAGGGAGCCTATGATAATACTATTCTTTGCCCCTCCTTATTATCCACATGTGGGATTAAAAGAAGAGACTGACTTTGAAAAACATATTGTTAAAGTTTGTGATAAATTAATAGAAAAGGCAGATAAAGAGTATGGAGAAAAAATATTAAAACAAAGATATTTCCAAGGCTTATCTGATTTAAGTTATTTTGCTGTTCAAGATGCAGACAAAGTAGTAGAGTACTTAAAACCTAATATGCCAGCATGGGGAATTAGATATGAAGTGCCAATTGAAGAAATAAAGAAATTGGATTTACCTGTAATGAACTATGGTCCCCATGGAAGAGATCCTCATAAGTATACGGAGAGGATATTGGTAGATTATTCTTATAATGTAACTCCTAAGTTAGTAAGGTTTATTGTGGATGAATTATTTAAATACAGGAAATAGAGCCATTGGCTCTATTTTTCTGTAAAATGATATTAGACAATATTATTTTATAAAGGAGACAAAAAGGTGAACAAAAAGGTAAGTGATTATATTAATGGTGATACAATAATCAAATTGCTAACAAAACTTATAGAAATTCCTAGTCCCTATTTTTATGAAGAAAAAATTATGGCGTTTACTTATTCTTGGTTAAAGGAAAGGAGTTTAAATCCAGAGTTTCATAAGTATGAGGAAAATAATATTACAAATTTTAAGGGAACAAATATTATTGGAAAATTAAAAGGAAGGGAAAAGGGACCTAGTATATTATTAAATGGACATTTAGATACGGTTAACATTTGTGAAGGATGGGTAAAAGAACCATTAAAGGGAACCGTAGAAGGAAATAAGCTGTATGGATTAGGTGCTTTGGATATGAAATCTGGTTGTACAGCCCTATTATTAGCACTCGAAGCTTTTAAAAACACGGTAAAAGATTTTAAAGGAGAAATTATATATTCTTTTGTTTCAGATGAAGAAGGTCCCTATGGTTTAGGAACAAATGCGATTATAGAAGATGGATTGGTGAATCATGTTGATGCGGTTATTGTAACAGAACCAAGCAGTGGATTTTGTGCCATTGATTTTCCTTGTATTTGCTTAGGGGCTAGAGGCGGATACAATTATACAGTTAAATTTAAAGGAACGGCTGCCCATGCGGCCAATCCTGAAATGGGAAATAGTGCTATTTTGGATTGTGCCAAGGTTATGTTGGAACTGAAAAAATCTGAAATGATAGAAGATCCTAAATTAGGAAAAGGCTCCATATGTATTATAGAATCTGGAGGCGGAGGGCAGGCTTGTAGTGTGGCAGATATGGCATTTTTCACTGTCTTTAGACATGTAGTAAGAGGTGAAGATAAATATTATGTTGAAAAAGAATTATATGAAGCAGTAAAAAGAGCAAATATCAAATCTCAGGTTGAAATGAAATTCAGAGATGGACCTAGTAGTGAAAGTGAAGGATTTGAACCTTATATTGTGGATGAATCAAATCCATATATGGATAAAATGGTAAATAGCATAGAAAGAATTTGTGATAAAAAACCGCAAATTTCATATTTTTCTAGTATTGGAGATTTTAATTATTTTGGTTCTAGACTAAATGTTCCAACTTTTGTATTTGGTCCCCATGGGCACAATTATCATACTGCAGATGAATATGTAGAAATAGATACGGTTGTTAAAACTGCTCATGTAATTTATGAATTTTTAGTAAACACTCTTATGATAGATTAAAAAAGGGATGGTTATTGTGATAACCATCCCTTTAATTTACTTTTTATACTTTAGTTCTCCATCTACAAAGGTCATTAATACTTTAGTATCCTTTATTTCTTCTGGGGTAATATTTAAAATATCCCTATCTAAAACCACAAAGTCTGCCAGATAGTTTTCTTTTATAAGACCTTTAACATTTTCTTCAAAGGAAGCATAGGCACCTTCATGGGTGAAATTGTATAAAGCATCTTCCACAGAAACTTTTTCATTTGGCAACCATCCATTTTTAGGGTATCCAGATAAATCTTGTCTAGTAACTGCAGAATATATACCCCTAAATACATTAAAGGGCTCTACTGGACAATCAGATCCATAAGCTGTATGAACACCATTATCCATAAGAGTTTTAAAATTATAAGTTTCCTTAGCTCTATCTTTTCCTACTCTGTCTTCTACAATATGTATATCGTAGTCTAAAAATATAGGTTGTATGTATGCAAGGACATTATTTTCTTTGAATTCATCTATTAACTTATTGGTAGTTATTTGAGCATGGACTATACCATGTCTATGGTCACTTTTAGGGGCTTTATCTAAGGCATTTTTTATACTTTTAAAGGACATATCCATTATCTTATCACCGATACAGTGGATGGCCACTTGCATATTATTTTTATGGGCAGTTAAAACTAACTCATCTAATTCATCTTGAGTAAAAACTCCTATACCACAAGTGGTGGAATCATCAGCATAAGGCTGTGACAAATAGGCAGTTCTAGCACCTAATGAACCATCAGCTAATAGTTTTAAAGGTCCTATCTTAAAGAAATCATCTCCATATCCAGTAGAGTACCCTTTAGATAAAAAGCTGTTTAATCTTTCCGTATTTTGTAGTAAGCATTGTTCATATATTCTTATAGGTAATTTTCCTTCATTGTTTAATTCTTTATAGGCCTTAATTATCTTGTGAAAATCCTTATCAGGAAAGGCCTCAAAGTCATCCGTTTGAATAGATGTAATTCCATCAGCTAAGGCTAATTTACAAGCATCTAATATAATTTTTTTTATTTCATCAACTGTAGGAGTAGGAATTTTTTTATATATTAGATTTAAAGCATTTTCTCTAAAAATACCTAGGGGATTATTATGTGTGTCCACATCAAAATATCCACCATCCACTTGACTAGAAGAACTATCTATGTCAGCCATTTCTAAGGCTTTTGAGTTTACAACTAAAACATGACCACAAGCCCGTACATAACAAACTGGAAATTCTGTAGATATTTTATCTAGGTCATATCGTGTAGGGAACTCCTTTTCATGAAAGTTATCCTGATTCCATCCTCTACCTATTATCCAATCCTTATGATTAGGATTAGTACTTAAGTAATCTTTTCCCATGCCTATTAGATCATCTATAGATTTACAATTAGTCAAAGGTATCATATGTAATGAATTAGCAAAGTTTACTAAATGCATATGGCTATCGTTGAAACCTGGTACTACTGTTTTATTTTCTAGGTCAATTAATCTAGTGTTTTCATCCTTTAAAGAGAATATTTCTTCATTTTTTCCCACCTTAAAAAACTTATTGTCCCTTATGAAAAGTGCTTCTGATTTAGGTGATTTAGAGTCCATAGTGATTATGTTTCCATTGTATAAAATTGTGTTCATAAAAACCCCTCCTTTAAAAACTATGTAAAGTTCTCATTTAATTATAATATATATATGAATTTTTTCATACAATATAAAAAATATTCAAAAAAATCTAAAAAAAGAAAAGGAGGAGATGAATTTTGGCTCAATTTCTAGACAAGTTAGTAGGTTGGTTATGGGGAACACCGTTGATTTTGACCATTTTATTCACGGGAATTTTCTTCACAGCACTGTCGGGATTTTTTCAGTTTAGATTCTTTGGGCACATAATGAAGGAGACATTTGGGAAAATGCTTAAAAAGGATGAAAGTGAAGATGAAGGAATTTTATCACCCTTTGAAGCAGTAAGTACAGCAATTGGTGGCTCTGTTGGAGTTGGTAATATAGGTGGAGTTGCAACGGCCATTGCCGTAGGTGGACCTGGAGCTGTATTTTGGATGTGGGTAACAGCATTAGTTGGAATGTTAATTAAAAATGTGGAAGTTACATTGGCTGTTTATTACAGGCGTACTGATGAAGAAGGTAAACCCTATGGTGGGCCTACTTACTACATGGAAAGGGGACTAGGAGAAGAAAAGGGATTTAAGGCTTGGGGAATACTGGCATTTATTTTTGGTGCTGGAATATTTACAACTTTCTTTATAACCCTTCAAAATTATACTGTATCTGAGGCTGTAAGTTCAACTCTTGGAGTCAATATGATTGTAGTAAGCTTTGCATTTTTAGCTTTAACTTATCTTTGTATTTGGGGTGGAATTCCTGCTTTAGGACGAATTGCAGGTAAATTAGTTCCATTCATGTGTTTATTCTATGTTTGTGGCGGAATTATTATTATACTTATGAACATATCTAATTTAGGAGAATCTTTTGGACTTATATTTGGAAGTGCATTTAATGGCATGGCAGCTGTTGGAGGATTTACAGGGGCAGCCTTTGCACAGGTAATCAGAATGGGTGTAGCAAGAAGTGTTTACTCTAATGAAGCTGGTTGGGGTACATCTCCTATGATCCATTCTACAGCTAAAACTGACCATCCTATTAGACAAGGATTATGGGGAAGTTTTGAGGTCTTTGTAGATACTATTATTGTATGTACAATAACTGCATTAATAATTATTATTACAGGTCATTGGTCAAGTGGAGTAAGTGGAGCAACCCTTACATTGAATGCTTTTGAGGCGGGCCTTGGATATACGGGAAGATTTATTGTAGCCATAGGAGTATTTTTATTTGGATTGACTACTGCAAGTGGTTGGTATTCTTACTATGAAATACTTCTAAGACATTTATTTAAAGATAATCCATCTAAGAAAAATACCATATTAAAAATATATAAGGCTACTTATGCCATACCAGGATTCTTACTAGTTGTAATGGCAGTTACTATAGGGTTACCAGGTAAAGCCGTATGGTTATTTGCAGACATAACATCAGCCATACCTACCTTTGTAAACATAATAGTAATATTAACCTTATCAGGAACTTACTTCAAGTTATTAAAGGATTATAAAGCTAGACATTTAGGTATTGGAGAAGTGGATGAAAACTTTAAAATTTTCTATGAAGAAAAGAATAAGAATATATAAATTATAGAGTAGTACTATAAAAATAAAAAAGCCGTCAATGACGGCTTTTTTCTATACATTAGAGTTTTTATTTATTAATATAGTTGAGAAATAAGAAATTTGTTCCTTAGTAACTTCTTCAATGTTAGTATAAGTAGTTTCACTATCCAATGAAGAGTTACTAACTAGTATGGCATGCTTAGATAAACCATGCTTTTTAATCTTCTCGATTATAGATTTAAAATTCTTATAAACCTTCATTAAAACTATACAATCATGATTTTCAAGTGTAGAATCTATCTTTTCCTCACTAGCTGTACAGGGTAATATAACTAGTGGATCTCTGTCCATAACTAAGGGGAAATTGTTGCTAGATGCTATATTTGAGAAAGAACTTATTCCAGGAATAGTTTCCACTTCAATTTCATCATCTAATCTATTTAATATATATACGTAAGTACTGTAAATCATTGGATCTCCCAAAGTTACAAAACCTACATTTTTACCAGATTTTACATCATCTATTATTTCCTTGGCAATACCTTGCCAAGCAACTTCCTTTTCTTCTGAGTTAAAGTTCATAGGAAAATGTCTTTCTTTTATTTGAACACTTTCAGGAATGTATTCCTTTACTATGGATAATGCTAAGCTCTCTCCACCTTCTTTGGGTTGAGGTGTAACTAGAATATCTAATTTTTCTAATGTCTTAACTGCCTTTATAGTTACTAAAGAACTGTCTCCTGGTCCTGTACCAATTCCATAAAATTTTGCCATCTTTTATACGAGTATAAGCTCTAATTGCTTATCTCATGTCCCCCCTTTATTAGATTTCTCTGTGACTTGCGTGTACGCCAAGTATGTAAAATACAACAATGTAACATATAAGAACAAATATTGATGTATAATCAAAAGTATTTCTTAAGGCAATACCTCTTAATGAATTTATAGTATGAGTAAGAGGTAATATATATATTAGCTTTTTTATTATTAGTGGCATCTTATCTAAAGAGAAAAAAGTACCACATATGAACGTCATGGGAGTTATGATAAAACTAGTAAATCTGTTCATATCATAGTGTGAGTTTATAACCATAGCAGCATAATATCCGAATGCTGCAAATAATAAACTATTTAACATTGCTATGGCAATAAAGGCAAGATTAACATGAATATAGGCTTTAAATAAGTAAGATATTAATAAAATTATCATACCAGCGTAAAGTCCCCTTAATGCTCCTGCTAGAATATATCCTAAAGTTAAAAAGGATAAATTAACAGGTGCAGTCATATAATCTTCAAAGCTTTTTTCATGAAGCCTAGCAACGGAAATCCTTATGGATACGGCATTATAGCTAGTGTGCATAGTAGACATGGCTATAATACCAGGGATAATATAGTGCATGTAGTTATTACCATCTATCACAATATCAGAACCTAGGCCCCAACCAAAGGCCAAGAGATATAATAGGGGTGTCACTACAGATTGGGATGTGATCTTAAAAACTCTTTTTTGAAAGAATTTAAATTCTCTCCAAAGTATTGTTGAAATTTCCATCTATAACACCTTCCTATTTGTAAAGTTGAAGAATACATCTTCTAAGTTTGTATTTCTAAGAACATAATCACAACTTAGTTCCTTAGCATACTCCTGTGCATTAACAATATTAGAAAAGTATTTATATATGGTCTTATCATCTTCACTAAAATATTCTATGGTATATTTACCAATTTTTTCTTTTAGGTTGTCATTTGTATCGTAATGGAATATCTTACCTTTATCCATTAATCCTATTTTGTCACACAAGTATTCGGCTTCTTCCATGTAGTGGGTTGTTAAAATTATGGTTTTGCCCTTGTGTTTCATTTTCTTTAGGATGTCCCAAATCTTTCTTCTGTTGTTCAAATCAATACCTACAGTAGGTTCGTCTAAAAATAAAATCTCAGGATCATTAACTAATGATTTGGCAATCATTAGTTTTCTTTTCATTCCTCCAGATAATTTTTTAGTAATACGATTTTGAACGCCTTTAAGATCTGAAAATTCAAGTAAATCCTCTACTAGAGGCTTTATTTGTTCCTTTGGTATTTTGTATAGCTTTGCTGCAAATATTAAGTTTTCTTCCACAGTAAGTTCCTTATCTAGATTAATATGTTGGGGAACTATACCTATCTTGCTTTTTAAAGAAGTATTTCCTCTATGCATTTTTTCACCTTTAATTAGTATTTCTCCAGAAGTGGGTTTCAAAAGACCTACTAACATTTTTATTAAGGTGGTTTTACCAGCTCCATTAGGACCTAAAAGGCCTACAAAAGTACCTTTTTCAATATTTAAATGGAGATGATCTACTGCATTAAAAGTTTGGAAGCTTTTGGTAATATTTTGTATTCTTATCATATTAACCAGTCCTTCACATATAAATTTATCATTTATAACTCTAGCAAAAAACATGTAAATTAGCAACTCCTAAAAAAAAATGGACTTTAATTAGGCTTAATTATTGACTTTAAAAAATTAATAATATATAATCCAAGTGTAAGTGAATAATTAAACATATTAATCGTAGGGAAAGTGGTAAAATCCACTGCAGCCCCCGCTACTGTAAGGCAGATGAAACCTTCATAACCACTGGAAAATGAGCATTCTGGGAAGGGAAGGTATGAATATGAAGCCAAGCCAGGAGACCTTGTTTAGTATGAAGTATTCAACTTTCGGAGGGAAAGTACGGAATATACAACAGAAAATATGATGGGAAAAAATTCCATTGTATAAATATGGTGTATATAACAAGAGCTTCGAAGAAAGCTCTTTTTTTATTGCAAGTAAGGAGAAATGATGAAAGAGTCGCTGATTAATGAGTTAAAATCAAAAAAGTATGGAAACAAAATAGTGGGAGTGTTTATTTTTATTCTTTTGATTGTCACATTGATACTATGTGTAAATTTAGGAAGAGCAGAAATAACATACGTAGATGTAGTTAAAGTAATAGGTGGGAAAATAATCAAAAATCCTGAAATGTATAGTGAAATAAAGAATTCTTATGTGAAAATAATATGGGATGTGCGTTTACCCAGAATTCTTACTGCTATTGTAGTGGGTGCAGGTCTAGCTGTTTCAGGAATAGTGTTTCAATCACTTTTAATGAATCCTTTGGCAGATTCATATACTATGGGTGTTTCATCAGGAGCGGCCCTTGGAGCCACTTTGGCCATATACATAAATTTATTTTATGACATTTATGTACCTATAACCATAAGTTCTTTTATTGGAGCCTTTGTCACCCTATTTATAGTAATATTCATAGCACGTACTAAGGGATACATAAGTGGATCTAATCTAATAATAGCGGGAATAATAGTTAGTTCCATATTTTCAGCTGGAATTAAGTTTATTAAAAGTTTAGCTGGGGAAAACGTATCGGCCATAGTCAATTGGCTCATGGGTAGTTTAGCTGCTAGAAGCTGGGTACATGTGAAAATTGGTTTTTTTACTATAAGTATCTGTATAATCATATGTTGGTATTACGCTAAGGATTTAAACTTACTGTGTCTAGGTGAAAGGGAAGCTAGGAGTCTTGGAATAGACACGAAAAAGGTTAAAAAGATATTTTTAATCTGTGGATCCTTAATAACGGCAGTTTGTGTATCCATAAGTGGAATAATAGGATTTGTAGGACTTGTAGTTCCTCACATGTTAAGATTTACTGTAGGTTCAGACAATAGAGTATTGTTACCTTTGGGTGCTCTTTTGGGAGGAGAACTACTGTTGTTAGCAGATACTGGGTCTAGGGCTCTTATGAATGTGGAAATACCTGTGGGAGTACTTACTACCTTACTTGGAGGACCATTTTTTATCTACATATTCATCACAAGGAATAAGAGTTTGAATTAGGAGGAGTTATATGTTTCAAGTTAAAAATTTATCCTTTTCCTATGGAGAAAAGGAAACACTTAGAAATCTTAATTTTCAACTAGAAGAGGGTACAATGACTACCATTATAGGACCTAATGGTAGTGGGAAGACAACCCTTTTAAATGTGATGACTAATAATTTAGATAATTATAGTGGAGATGTATATTTAAGAAATAAAAGCTTAAAGGACTATTCTATTAAGGAACTAAGTCAAAATCTTGCCATAGTTTATCAGAATGTAGATATAAAATTTCCATTTACCTGTATGGAAGTGGTGGCCATGGGAAGAACCCCTTTTTCTAGTAGGATGAAGGATCTTACCAAGGAAGATTCGGAAATAATATATGAAGTTATGGATATGACAGACACTACTTGTTTTATGAATAAGGATATAACTTGTCTAAGTGGTGGAGAAAAGCAAAGGATAATGTTAGCACGAGCTTTAGCTCAAACACCAAAAATATTAGTCCTTGATGAAGCCTTTTCAAATATGGATATAAAATATACTATAAAATTTTTAGATTTATTAAAGGAAAAAGTTAAAAATGATGGCATGACTGTCATAAATATAATGCACGATTTAAATCTCACTGATATATACAGCGATAACATTTTAGCCCTTTCGAAAGGAAATTTAGTAAAATCAGGTAAAACCGAGGATGTAATGAAGCCTCAATTTATTAAATCACTCTTTGGAATTAACACAAGAAAAATTTCAGATAGGGGATTAGCAATACTACCTATGTAGGTGTAAAATATTGGAGGGGTACATTTTGAAAAGAATAATAAGTTCTATATTAATACTGGGATTAATGTTTACAATGATGACTGGCTGTGCTAAAAAGGAAGAAGCTAATGTTACTTCAAATGAAGCACCAGCTCAAACTGAAGAAGTTAAAAAAGCTATATTAGCGGTTAGTTTTGGAACAAGCTACGCAGATACGAGAGAAGTAACTATAGAAGCAACTGAAAAAGCTTTAAGTGAAGCTTTTCCAGAGTATGAAGTAAGAAGAGCCTTTACTTCTGATATGATAATTAAGAAGTTAAAGGAAAGAGATAATATTCAAGTTGATACGGTAAAGGAAGCTATGGACAAATTAAAGTCAGAAGGGTTTAATGAAGTAGTAGTTCAACCACTTCATGTGATTCCTGGAGCTGAATACAATGACGTTAAAGAAGAGCTTAGAGCATATAACGATGGTTCTTTTGACGTATTTAAACTTGGAAGACCAATTCTTACAACAGAGGAAGACTACAAAGCAGCAGTAGAAGCTATGGCTTCTCAAATTAAAGAGGATATGGGAGCTGTAGTATTAATGGGTCATGGAACTCATCATCCAGCAAATGCAAGTTATGGTGCATTACAAGAAGCATTTGTGAAGGCAGATATGCCTGTATATGTGGGAACTGTAGAAGGATATCCAACATTAGATGATGTTATGAAGAGACTTAAGAAGGATAAGGCTGCAAAAGTTACATTAATGCCATACATGTTGGTTGCAGGAGACCATGCACAAAATGACATGGCAGGAGACGAAGAAGATTCTTGGAAGACTGTACTTAAAAAAGAAGGATTTGAAGTTGAAATTTACTTACATGGATTAGGTGAAAACCCTGAATACAGAAAAATCTATATAAACCATGCTAAAGAAGCAATTGAAGGAGAAGGAGAAATAATTCCTCAACCTTTAAATAAAGTAGAAAAGGGAACTCAAGAGGCTGGAAAAAAAGGTATTCTAGTAGTGAGTTTTGGAACAAGCTACGCAGATACGAGAAAAGTAACTATAGAAGCAGTTGAAGAGAAAATAGCAAAAGAATTTGCTGATTATGAAGTAAAAAGAGCATTTACTTCAAATATGATTATTAAAAAGTTAAAAGAACGTGATGGAATTATGGTAGATACTCCAGAGGAAGCTTTAAACAGAATGAAAGAAGAAGGTTTTGAAGAAGTAATAGTACAACCTCTTCATATAATGGCTGGAGCTGAATATGATGATTTAGTAGAAGCAACTAAAGCTTATAAAGATACATTTAAGAAATTATCAGTAGGAAATCCTGTATTAGCAGGTCCTGTTTCTTATGAAAAAGCTGTTAATGCTTTAATGACTCAAGTTGGAAAATTAGAGAAGGGTGAAGCTGCGGTAGTTATGGGACATGGTACTCACCATGCAGCTAATGCAAGTTATGCTGCTCTTCAAAATAAGTTTGATGATAAGGAATTACCTGTATATGTGGGAACTGTAGAAGCTCATCCAGCTTTAGAAGACGTTATAGCTAAATTAAAGAAGGATAATGTGAAAAAGGTTAAATTAATGCCTTACATGCTAGTTGCTGGAGATCATGCACAAAATGATATGGCAGGAGACGAAGAAGATTCTTGGAAGACTGTTCTTAAGAAAGAAGGATTTGAAGTTGAAATATACCTTCACGGATTAGGGGAAAATAAGGAATATCAAAATATATATGTAGAAAACACTAAAGAAGCAATTTCTGGTGAACATGAATAAATAATAAATAAAAAGGGACGGTCGTAAGGGGCCGTCCCAATTTTGAATTGTAGGAGGTATAAGATGAAAAATAAAATTAGTATAGTATTTTTAGCCCTTTGTATAATATTTACCTTTAGTGCATGTGGAAAAAATGTTCCTTCTACAGCTACTGTAAAAGAAGAAGCTAATATACAAATAGTAGATGATATGAATAATACCATATCTATGGATAAACCTGCTAAAAGAATTATAAGTTTATACTCAGCTCATACGGAGAATTTATTTGCACTAGAACTTAGTGATGAAATAGTAGGAGTGGGAAAAAGTGATGCATATCCATATGAAGTAACTAAGAAAAATGTATTTGACTATAAGTCAGATCCTGAAAAGGTAATTGCAGAAGATCCAGATTTAGTATTAATAAGACCATTTATAAATAAGAGTAAACCAGAGTTTGTAGAGGCCTTAAAAAATGCAGGGATAAATGTGGTTAGTTTATACCCAGATTCCTTTGAGAAATTTCCTGAATATATAATGAAATTAGGAATACTTACAGGGAAAGAAGATATGGCTAAGAATAAGTTAGATAAGTTTAATGAAGATATAGAAGAATTAAGAAAAGTAACAGAGAATATGAATCCTAAAACTAAAGTGTTCTTTGAATCTACAGAGACAAACTATAGAACTATAACTCCAAATTCCATGGCTGCCCATGCCATAGAATATGCAGGTGGAGAAAATGTGGCCAGTGATGCTGTGGCAATGAGAAAAGGAACTACTATAGCATCCTATGGTATAGAGCGTATATTGGAAAAGGCTGAGGATATAGAAGTATATATATCTCAAAGGGGAGCCATGAACTCAGGGGGAAATTTACATTCCATATCTATAAGACCTGGATTTGATGCAATAAAGGCTCTACAAGATGAGAGAGTGTATACTATAAATGAAAAATTAGTATCTAGCCCAACCTTTAGATTTGTTAAGGGAGTAAAAGAATTATCTAGAATGTTTTATCCTGAAATTATAGATAATTTAGATGAATTTAACAAGGATGAAAGATTAAATAAAAGAGAATTTGCTAAGATGGCTGTTATGGCTAAACATAGACCAATATTTAGCCCTACGTCAAAATATTATAGAAAAGAACATAGGGGCCATACCTATGGTACCTTTGAAGATATAGATTTTACAGATGTGGATTTTGACTACATTGAAACGGCTGTATTAGCTGGATATGTAGATTATGAGGATACATTATTTAATCCTAATAAAGAGATTACAAGGGAAGAGTTGGCAAAGAGTATTTATGTAATGTATGAACTTAAGAATAAGGATCTAATATCTATAAATATTAGAGATATAGAAGAATGTGACAATAAGAATATAGCAGAAATAGTAGTGAAGAATAATATATTATCCTTAGAGGATGGAAGTTTTAATCCAAAGAGGGTAGTTACTAAAAAAGAAGCTCTAGAGGCTATAAATAAGGCAAAAGAAATAAGCATGGATTAACCATGCTTATTTTGTTTGTTTAAACTTAATATGAATTCACATATATTTTTAACAGAGTCTGCTTTTTTCATTTTGTTCATGTTGTTTTTTAACTCATAATATTTATAAGTATCATCTTTTAAAGTATTAATACAAGATATTAGGGAGTTAGGACTAGTGGCTATCATGCCTATACTGTTATTTAGTATGAACTCTGTATTTCTTTCTTCTTGCCCTGGTAATGAATAGGAAACTACTATGGGTAATTCTTTACTTAAGGCTTCTGTCACTGTAATACCACCAGGTTTTGTAATTATAAAGTCCGATATACTCATAAGCTCATTAATATTATCTACAAATCCGTATACTTTGAGATTTTGGTTATCTATGTTAGTTAGATACTTATACAGGGATTCATTCCTGCCTGTAATGGCAATTATTTGCATATCACTGTTATATTTTAATACATAATCTAGTGTTTCTTTTATATTTCCAAGGCCAAAGCCGCCACCCATAAGTAGAGTTGTAAAGGAATTTTTTATACTTAATTTATTACAAAGTTCTTCCCTATCTTCATCCATATAGAATTTATTGTCTATAGGAATTCCAAAAAAACGAGCCTTTTCCCTTGGAATATGCCAATAGTCTAGTTGATACTCAAAGGAATCACATGGAAAAACAAAGTAATCTACTTCCGAATTTATCCAACTAGGATGTATAGTATAATCTGTAAGTACATTTACAATTGGAACGGAAATTTGCCCCTTCCTCTTCAATGCAGAAAGTGCTTCAGAAGGAAATGGATGGGTACATACTATAACATCTGGATTAAAATCTTTGAGTAATTTTTTTAATTTTCTAGATAATAATATTGTATTTAAAAAATCTCCCACATCCATAATAGAACTATCATTTACTTCTGTTTTTTTATATACATATCCATATAAAGTTGGTATATATTTTATAGATTTCATATAAGTCTCTATTATTATTTTGTGTAGATTAGAATTTACATAATGAAATGTATCAATAATTTCTGTATTGTTATAGGGGAAATTGTTCTCAATATAATTTGAAATGGTTGCGGCTACTTTATTGTGCCCTTCTCCAGCTGAGACTGTAAAAAATAGTATATTCAATAGTAAAACCTCCTTGCATAGGTGTTTATCCGAAGACTAACAATTCTAGCCCTAGTTTCAAGTAGGAGTAAAGAATTGCAGAATCTTTGGAATGGTCAAACTAAAATTCACATGGCATAAAAATTTCATCTGAATACAGTGTCACCCTATACCAAAAGAATATTATACACTATTTATTGTGATTTTAGACAACAAATATAAAATTTATACAAATAAGAGAGTTTTTTCTAGTTTTAGACTAAATTTTCATCATATTAAGGATGAAGGATTGAAAAGTAGCATGGGTATGTTAAAATAATTAAGAGATTAATTACAAAGGTGGTCGCCATATGAATAGGATATTACATATACTAAAGAATCATTCATTAGAAGAAATGTTTTATACAGAAAATATGAAAGAATTCCAATGGATTTGGTTTAATAATGAAACTCTCAAGGATATATTTATAAACTTATCTTTATATGATGAGAGGGAAGAAGAAATAAATAAATATATTCAGGAGGAGAATTTCAAAGAAATAGAAGAATTCTTTACAGGACTCTTTAAGGAAAAGGGATTCGAGCTAATGGACCAAAATCTATTTGCTTCATTAGAAGAAGGATATAAGACCACAAAAGATATAGATACTGTCATATATTTAAATGATAAATACTATAAAAAATTACATATAAAGTGTATGAAAGAATATGGATGGATATTAATGGCCATGGCCATAGATACATATAAAAACCTAGCTAGCCACTATGAGAGTAAAGAAAAGGTATATGAAGAAATGTATGAAGATAATAGTCGAATGCTGGAGGAAGTTCTTTCAACGGGAGAATATAAGCATATGATAGGAACTTGGAAGCTAGATCGTGAATGTGGTCTTCTTAGATTTTATAAGGGTAAAAAATTCTATAATAGCTGGAGTAAAGAAGAAGTGGAAGCCATTTTTAGAAATAAACACTAGGCAATTAGGTGGAATTTACTTATTTGTAAATTATAGTAATAGCATATTATGATATAATTTAGGGAGATATAGTATGATTTAGCCATATATAGTACATTTTGTGGAAGGAGATTAAAATGCAAGGCAAGGTTCGCAATATTAAAAGGGTAGCCACTCATATTGAATGGGCAATGACAATAGGAAATAAAGAAAAATTAATAAATCACATAGATGAAATGATGTCATTATGCAGTGAAGTGAAGGCTGAAATGATGGAAAAGAAAAGCTTTGGAGATAAGATAAAGGTAGAAATAATAAATGAGATACCATTTCTATATAAACCAATTCTTAAGAAGGACTATTATGAAGGTACATATTTAGAAGAGTTTGCAGAAAAGAGAAGCGATGAATTAAAATTGTCAAAATCAATTAACAATCACAACAAGTTCTGGCAAAGTTATGAAATAATAAAGGGAAATATATTTGGATCTGTACCAATGGAGTTACTTAATGAGGATGGCATTAGGGATTTAAAGCGTTTTGGTTGGGATGAATGCAATGTCCGTGTAATTGATGTTTTAGAAAGAAAATGTGATTTTAATGAAATGATAGAATTCTGTGATACTGAGTACGGAAAATATGTAATAGTTAAAGAAAAATCTACAGGAGTAGAAATGATATTACATTATATGATAGGATAGAAAACAATAAGATTATAATCTTATTGTTTTTTTGTTTGAAATTTTATTTAAAGGAGAAATATATGGTAGATAATAAAAGCTTTTCAAGACAAATAGAAAACATGGCAATAAGGTCTCTTTTATATGAAGTATCCGCTAGTCCGAAGCCAGGCCTAGTGGATAGGCATAATAATGGTGCCCATAATGACATGGACTTTTTTACTTTTATAGACAGTAGTACCATACTAGGAGAAACCTTTTATGAATGTACTTTAATGGCAATAGAAGAAGATTATCCTATTGAAGGATTATTAAATATAATTAGACCTATTGGAATAAAGGGTGAAAAAAATATGTTTTACATGACGAAAGATGTAAACACCCATAAGGGTCTTATTTTTTCACTAGGAATCATATGTGCTGCCTGTGGCTTTTTATATAAAAGAAAAGAGTCAATTACTGCTGAGAATATATGTGCTAAAGTGGAGAAAATGACTAAGAACATTGTAAATAAAGAGCTTATGAATAAAAAGGATTTAACACCATCTACCTATGGGGAAAAATTATACCTAAAATACGGAACTACTGGTATTAGAGGAGAGGTTGCTTCTGGATTTGAGACAGTAAGGAAATATGCCCTCCCCTCATTAAAAGAAATGATGGAGAAGAAGAACTTATGTAAAAATGATATTTTTGTACATGTACTTATAAATCTTATGGCCAATACAGAGGACTCTAATATACTAGGCCGTCATAATAAAGAAGTATTAAAAGTAGTGCAAAATAGGGCTAAGTCAATCTTAGAAATAGGTGGTATGAATACGGTGAGGGGCAGAGAAGAAATAAAAGTTTTTGATAAATGGTGTATAGAAAATTGGGTTAGTCCAGGAGGCTCAGCAGATTTATTAGCCGTAAGTATAATGCTCTATTTATTAGAAGATTTTAATGAAAAGAGAAAATATTTGAAATAATGGAATTAGTATGATAGAATAAAGTTGTACTTAGGCTTTCGATAGATATTGGGTAGAATAAGCTATTAAAAAGATAAGTATTATAACTATAAAATAAAACAATTTAATAAATTTTTGGTAAAGAGAAAGATAACGTTTTGTTAAGCTTTTAAAGGCCATTACGTGAGATTCAAAGGAATCTTATGTAATGGCCTTTTTTAATTGGAAAAAGGAGGGAACCTAGATTGGAATTTAGTATAAGAGAGATTTTAATATATGAAGAAATAGTAAAAGCTGAAGAACTTCTATCTAGAAATAATTTATCTCTAGGCCAAAATTTAGATCATATTTTAGGAATTTATAATAAAGGACAGTTAATAGGAACAGGTGGCATAAAGGGAAATACCTTAAGGTGCATAGCCATAGACCAATCATATAAGGGAACTAATGTACTTAATAAATTAATATCTGAATTAATAAAAATTCAGTATTTCCGAGGTAATACTCATATTTTCATATTTACAAAACCAAGTGCTAAGGGAAGTTTTAATCATATGGGTTTTTATGAAATAGAAGAAGTGAAAAATGAAGTAGTTTTAATGGAAAATAGGAAAAGTGGTTTAGAAGAATACTTAAAATCATTAAGGGACTATAAAACTTGTGGAGAGGATATTGGAGCCATTGTAATGAATGGAAATCCTTTTACCCTAGGTCATAGATATTTAATTGAAAGGGCAGCAGAGGATTGTGACCATTTACATATATTTGTTTTGTCATCTGAGAAGTCTACATTTTCTCATAAGGTAAGGTATGACCTTATAAAAAAGGGGACTGAACATATTAAAAATATTACAGTGCACTCAGGTGGACCTTACATAATATCAGAAGCTACCTTTCCAACTTATTTCATGAAAGAAAAAAGTGATAAATCACGCATTCATGCTATTTTGGATTCTAAAATATTCTCAAAAAATATAGGTCCATCACTAGGGATTAATACTAGATATGTGGGGGATGAGCCCTATTGTAAGACAACTAACATGTATAACAATATATTAAAAGAAATATTACCTTCTCATAATATAGATTTAAAAGTCATTAAAAGGAAATCCCATGACCATAAACCTATAAGTGCATCTCTAGTAAGGGATTACATGAAAAATGAAGAGTATGAAAAGATAAAAAATCTGGTTCCTAATACTACTTATAACTATTTAGTATCTGAAGAAGGTAAGAAAATAATAAAAAAAATAAAGGGAAAAGAAGAAAGACACTAGGGAGGGATACATATGAAGCTTATTAAGAATGGTATGGCTGGAACTATGGAATCATGTGATATTCAAATTATGGTGGAGAATAACTCTAATGAGGGAATAAAGATATTCTTAGAGAGTATAGTAAAAAAACAGTTTGGAGATGAAATAATAAAAGTCATTGAAGAAACTGTTAAAGAAATGAATATGGATAATATAACCATTAGAGCCAATGATAAGGGGGCTTTAGATTGTACCATAAAAGCTAGAGTCCAAAGTGCCATATTAAGAGGATTGGAAAAAGAAAATCATATGGATTGGCAGGTGATATAGATGAGTAGGCTTAGAAGAACTATGATGTATGTTCCAGGACATAATCCTGGAATGATGATAGATGCAAACATATATGGAGCAGACTCCATAATGTTTGACTTAGAAGACTCTGTATCTTTAATGGAAAAGGATTCGGCTAGAATGTTAGTCTATAATGCCATAAAACATATTGACTATGGAGATACGGAAGTAGTTGTAAGAATTAATGGATTAGATACGCCCTATGGATATTCAGATATAGAAGCCATGGTAAGGGCAGGAATCCATGTAATAAGATTACCTAAGACAGAGACAGCACAAGATATATGGGCTGTGGAGAAAAAAATTGAAGAAGTGGAAAAGGCCATAGGAAGAGAAGTGGGAAGCACAAAGATGATGGCAGCCATAGAAAGTGCCCTAGGAGTAGTTAATGCAGTAGAAATAGCTAAAGCAAGTGATAGGTTAATAGGTATAGCCATTGGAGCAGAAGACTTTGTTACTAACATGAAGACAAAGAGAAGCGTTGATGGAATAGAGTTACTTTATGCTAGAAGTCAAATATTGGTGGCAGCAAGGGCTGCTAATATTGCTGCCCTTGATACGGTATATTCTGATGTGAATAACGAAGAAGGTTTTAAAAAGGAAGTTGAACTCATAAAACAATTGGGCTTTGATGGGAAGTCTGTCATAAATCCAAGACAAATTGAACCTGTCCATGAAATATATGCTCCATCTAAGGCTGAAATAATTCATGCTAAGAATGTTATTAAAGCCATAGAAGAAGCTGAGAAAAAGGGTAGTGGAGTAATATCTTTAAATGGAAAGATGATAGATAAACCCATAGTGGAAAGGGCACAGCGAATATTAACACTGGCTAATATACAGATAAACAACGAGGAGGTGGAATAATATGTTGAAAAATTATGAAAGACCCTTTAAAGAACAACCTAAAGGAAGAAAGGCATCTCCTCTACTTAAGGCAGTAAGTCCCCATGACAATAAGGTATTAGCCTCTATAGGAGAGGCTATAAATAGGAGTGGACTTAAAGATGGTATGACCATATCCTTTCACCATCACTTTAGAAATGGAGATTATATATTAAACAATATAGTAAAAATCATTGATGAATTAGGATTTAAGAATATTACATTGGCACCAAGTTCACTATCAACTGTTAATTCTGAAATAATACCCTATATTGAA
This sequence comes from Anaeromicrobium sediminis, assembly GCF_002270055.1. Classification (NCBI taxonomy): domain Bacteria; kingdom Bacillati; phylum Bacillota; class Clostridia; order Peptostreptococcales; family Thermotaleaceae; genus Anaeromicrobium; species Anaeromicrobium sediminis. Next base: position 36,522 of record NZ_NIBG01000021.1, read on the forward strand.
AATGGAACCATAACTAAAATACATACGAGTGGAGTAAGGGGTAAATTAGCAGAGGCCATATCTAATGGAGCACTAGAGGAGCCTGTTATGATACGCTCCCATGGAGGAAGGGCAAGAGCTATAGAAAGTGGAGACATAAAAATTCATGTAGCTTTTTTAGGAGCACCATCCTGTGATGAATATGGAAATGCTTCAGGAAAAGGATCCCATACCACATGCGGTTCATTAGGTTATGCTAAGGTGGATGCTAAGCACGCAGATTGTGTGATTATAATAACTGATGACTTAGTACCCTATCCAAATATGCCTGCTAGTATATTTCAAACAGATGTGGATTATGTAGTTAAGATAGATGAAATAGGAGACCCTATGGGAATTGCATCAGGGGCTACTAGATATACTAAAAATCCTAAGGAATTATTAATAGCTAAAAGAGCAAGTGAAGTTATAAAGAACTCAGGATATTTTAAAGATGGATTTTCTTTTCAAACGGGATCTGGAGGAATTTCATTAGCTGTGGCTAGATTCCTAAAGGAATATATGAAGGAAAGTGACATAAGAGCTAAGTTTGCCTTAGGTGGAATAACTAAACCTATGGTAGAAATGCATGAAGAAAGATATATAGAGAATCTATTTGATGTACAGACCTTTGATTTAGCGGCTTGTGAATCCATATTGAAAAACGAAAAACATTATGAAATAGATGCATCCCAATATGCTAATCCTCACAATAAGGGATGTGTGGCAAATAAATTAGATATTGTCATATTAAGTGCCCTAGAAATTGATAAGGACTTTAATGTAAATGTGATTACAGGTTCTGATGGAGTCATAATGGGAGCGTCAGGTGGGCATTGTGATACGGCAGCAGGTTCTAAAATGAGTGTAATAGTGGCTCCGCTTATTAGGGGAAGAATACCTACGGTAGTAGATAAGGTAAATACCATAATAACTCCAGGAGAGACTGTAGATGTACTAGTAACAGATAGGGGAGTAGTAGTTAACCCTAATAGGACAGATTTAATAGAAAGATTAAAGAATGCTTCTATAAATCTAGTGACTATGGAGTATTTAAAGGATGAAGCCCAAAAGTTAGTAGGGAAGCCTAAAGAAATAGAATATGATGATAAAATTGTGGCTCTTGTAGAGTATAGGGATGGAACTATTATAGATGTGATAAAGAAGGTAAAGTAATGGAAAATAGAAATCTTAAGAGTATTTTAGAGGCAAAGGAAAAACGTTTTCTTTATCAAAGGGGCTTATTAGATAAATATAAAAGCACTATAATATCTTTTAAATTAAATATACCTGGTCCTGATAAAAGGATAGATGTGAGCAAGGTCATATTTACCATAGGCATAGATCATTTAAAAGAAATACTTAAAAGGGAAGACATATTTATAAAGTCTTATGTGGAACTTGATTTAAGTACGGGCTATGAAGCTCTATTAGTAGTAGATAGGTATCCTACTTTTATCAAATGCCTGTGTATGGAAGTCGAAGAGGAAACCCCTTTAGGTCGAATATATGACTTTGATGTTATAGATAAAAATGGAGAGTCTGTTAGTAGAAAATCTCTAGGCAAAGGGGAACGAAAATGTTTTATGTGTGAAAATCTAGTATGGGAGTGTTCAAGAAATAGAACCCATAGTGTGCCAGCTATGATAAACCATATTAGAGATTTATATAATAATTATTTAAAAAAGTATAAGGGAGGAAAATTAACATGTTGAAAAAGAAAGTTTTAGCAGCACTTATGGCCACTACTTTGTTAGTGACGGGGATGCTAACAGGTTGTGGAGCTAAAAGTACACAGACAGATACGGCAGAGGCTTCTAAAGACAAATATCCAAAAGGAAAGATGGAATTTATTGCACCAGGTGGAGCAGGTGGTGGCTGGGATTTAACTATTAGAACTACTGCTAAGACTCTAAAGGATGCTAACTTAGTATCTGTACCAATGCCTATTACTAATAAGCCTGGAGGCGGTGGAGCTGTAAACTTAGCTTACATGCAAACTAAAGATGGGTCAGATAGTTTGATTTCTGTATATTCTCCACCACTATTATTAACTAACTTAAATGGATCTACAGAGTATAGCTATAAAAATACTACCCCTATAGCTAGATTAATTACAGATTATGGTGCTTTTGTAGTTCCTAAGGATTCACCATATAACAGTATGAGTGATGTAATAGATTCTCTTAAAAAGGATATTAAAAGCGTAAAAATTGGTGGTAACTCCTCAGCTGGTAGTATGGACCATATTCAATTTTTAATGGTTGCAAAGGCTGCAGGGATTGAAAACATAAAGGATATAGATTACATTAGTTTCCAAGATGGCGCAGCTACAGCTCAATTATTAGGTGGTCATGTGGCATTACTTTCTACAGGATTAGGTGATGTGGAACAGTTATTAAAGAGTGGAGATGTAAAGGTACTAGCTCAAACATCATCAAAGCGTGTAGGAGAAGGTGTAATGGCAGAAATTCCTACAGTTAAGGAACAGGGAATTGATGTGGTATTTGAAAACTGGAGAGGTCTATTTGGAGCACCAAATATGCCAGAGCATGCAGTAGATTATTGGAGAGAGACTCTATCAAAAATGGTTGAAACCCCTGAATGGGAAGAAGCATGCAAAAAAAATGGTTGGGATAAGGCTTATTTAGATAAGGATGACTTTGAAGAGTTCTTAGGTAAGGTAAATGAAGATTACAAAGGTGTATTATCAGATATAGGAATGTTAAAGAAGTAATTGATTATGGGACGGTTATCTAGATAACCGTCCTAAATAAAAAGGTGGTGTAGATTTGAGTAATAAAAAAAGTAATATGGATTTTAATTTTTTAACGGCAGTAATTGTCCTTTTATTTGGAATTATATACTCCCTTAGAGCCTATAGCCTTCCTAGAGCCAGTATAGGAAGTCCAATGGCTCCTTCCATATATCCTCTTTTATTAGGAGGAAGTATGATAGTTTTAGGATTAATCTTATTAATGAAAAGTAGTTTACAAAAAACCAAAGAATCCATAAAAGAAGTTATGACAAAAGCTACTGAAAATGAGATTATTAGTAGAAAAATGATAAAAATAACTTGTATAGTTTCTATAGTATATGCTCTTTTATTTGATCATTTAGGATATATAATATCCACATTTCTCTTTTTACAGTCCATGTTATTTCTAACTAACGGAAAGAAAAAGTGGGTTATAAACACAATAGTATCTATAAGTTTTAGTATTGGTATATATGTTATATTCTCTAAGTTATTGGGAATTAGTTTACCGCCAATACCCTATTTATATATTTAAGATGGAGGTGTAGTAGTGGACGTATTACTTAGTTTGGGAAAAGGATTCTTAGTAGCATTAGAACCATATCATATATTATTAGTAACAATAGGTGGAATACTTGGAACTATTGTAGGGATGCTTCCTGGTTTAGGTCCTGCCACAGGAGTGGCTGTATTATTGCCTATTACCTTTACCATGGGACCTACAGCAGCTCTTATAACTATGACGGGTGTATACTATGGAGCCATGTTTGGAGGATCTAGGAGTTCTATACTTATAAATACTCCAGGAGATGGGGCAGCCCTTGCTGCTACCTTTGATGGGTATCCAATGGCCATGAAGGGAAAGGCCGAATCTGCTTTAGCCATATCGGCCATAGCATCCTTTATAGGAGGATTAATAGCGGCCATATTCATGGTAGTGTTAGCAAATCCTGTAGCTAGATTTGCCCTTAAATTTGGCCCTGCAGAATATTTTCTACTTATGATAGCAGCCCTATCTATGACAGCTTCCATGGCTAAGGGAAATGTGCTAAAGGGTTTTATTGCCATGGTAGTAGGTCTCATGATAGGTACAGTGGGAATAGATGCTCAATCGGGAGTAGAAAGATTTACATTTGGAATACTAGAATTACAAACGGGTATAGATTTTTTAATTGTGATTATAGGTATATATGCATTAGGAGAAGTATTTAAGAGTTTCAAAATGATAAATGAAGGAACTAAAAAAGCTCAGAAAAAATTCGGGAAGATTTGGATTAATAAAGAAGAGTGGAACAAAAGTAAAATGCCTATACTTAGAAGTGCACCCCTAGGGTTTATAATAGGAGCACTACCCGGTGCAGGTGGAACAATGGCATCTTTAATGGCCTATAATAATGAAAAACAATTGTCAAAGTATCCAGAGGAATTTGGTAAGGGAGCTATCGAAGGACTAGCTGCTCCAGAATCAGCTAATAATGCAGCTTCGGTTGGAGCTTTAATACCAATGCTGACCCTAGGTATACCTGGGTCTGGAACTACAGCTGTTATGATGGGAGCCTTACTTATGTTAGGTATTCAACCAGGACCATTATTATTTACTCAGCATCCAGATATGGCATGGGGATTAATTGCCAGTATGTTTATTGGAAATATTATATTGGCCATAATAAATATTCCACTGGCAGGATTACTAGTAAGAGTATTATCTATACCGGCTAAAATACTGTATCCTATAGTATTGACATTGGCCTTTGTAGGAACATATGCCATCTCAAACAGTGTAGTAGATTTTTATATATTAGTCATATTTGGTATAGTGGGATACTTAATGAATAAAATAAAAATGCCTACAGCACCTATGATCTTAGCAGCTATTGTAGGTAGTACAATGGAACAGTCCTTTAGGCAAGCCCTTAGAATTTCTGATGGACAAATAAGTATATTCTTTAAGTCAGGTGTGGCAATGAGTTTAATTGGAATTATAGTAATATCAATCTGTTATCCTATTTGGAAAGATTGGAGAGATTCAAAGCTGGTAGGGAAAGAAGTGGCTTAAATTTATAGGCTTATATTATTAATATAGGCCTATAAATTAATAAAAAAAGACCTATGATATAATGATTTCAGGTGATGAAAATTATGAAAAAAATTAAGAGAATTAAAGATATAGATAAATTAATGGTAGGTTTTTTAATGGTTTTATTAGGTGTATTATTACAATCCTACGGAAATTATATTGAAGTACAAAGACATGTAATTGAAAAAGAGCAACAACAATTATTAACTATTTCAAAATCCATATCAAAGAGTATAGAATTATACTTTGACTACGAAGTTGAGAAAATTAAAGGAATGCCAAAGAATATATCCTTTAGGCATGAATTTAATGAATACTTGAAATCAGATGAAGAGATTAAGGAATTTTATAGTATAGATGATTACTATATGATGAGGGAGAATGAAATTGAAGAGATACAAGTCATAAACAATGACTTTGACATAATAAAAACTTATCCTACGAATAAAGAAAATTTAAATACAAATATAAAAAGAGAATTATACAAAGTCATGGCTAGAAAAACTGCATTTATAGGTAGTGAATATATGAAGGATGGGAATTTCTATGTTAGATTGTATGAGCCCGTATTACATGAATCAAAAGTGAAATTAATTCTTTCTGTGGAAATTAGCTTAGACAAGATTTATAAAAAATTTGTTAAACCGGTTAAAGCTGGTGAGAAAGGTTATGCATCTGTAAAAAATCAAAATGGTGTTTTACTAATGCATCCTAAAAGGGAAGATATAGGGAGAGAAGTTATAAAGGCAAGAAAGGATGAGTTTCCTGATTATGACTGGTCTGAACTAGAGTCTATTGTGGAAAAACAAAAAAAGGGAGAATCAGGGGTAGGTATATACCACTCCATATGGTATCACGATAAGGAAAAAAATAGGATTAAAAAATATAGTGCATACTCACCTGCTAGAATAGGGGATGGCTTTTGGATAATAAATCTATCTATGGATTATTTAGAAGTAAGCGATTTTTTAAGTAAAAAAACTTATAAAAATAATGTTTTTAGTTTTGTGATTTTACTAATTTTTATATCCTTTATGATATATATATATAAAATAAAAAATGATAAGAAACAGCTAAAAATACAGGCTGATTTATCTACCCAATTAAATAGTTTAAATAAGGAATTGGAAAAAGATATAGAAAAGAGAAAGTTACTTGAAAAGGAACTAATAAAGAATAAGGAAAAATATGAAAGTTTATTTAATAGTGCAAGTGATTGTATATTCGTATTAAATTTAGATAACGAGGGCCTAACTACAGAGTTTTTAGAGGTGAATGATAAAGCTTGCACAAGCCTTGGGTATGATAAAAAACAATTTTCAAAAATGTCTTACTTAGATATATCTAATGAAGGAAGCGATGAAAAGTTCATGTCTATGCTTCAACTATTAAAACAAAAGAGAAATATCATATTTGAAGATACTCTTGTAACTAAGGACAATGGACATATTCCAGTAGAAATAAGTGCCCATTTATTTAAACTTGGAAATGAATATAAAATAATATTAAACTCTAGGGATATGACTAATAAGAAGGTACAAAGGGAAGCTCTAAAGAGAAGTGAGAAGAGATTTAGAAATATTATAAACAAGGTTGCAACGGGAATTTATGATGAAGATAAGGATATATTCAAGGAAAATGAAAATCCTAGGGAGTTCTCATCGGAAGAGGAAAATAAAAACCGTATGGCTCTAGAATTAGAAAAGATAAATATTGAGCTAGAGAAGATGTTTGAAAAGGAAGTAAATGAAAATCGGAGAAAAGAGGCACTTATGGTATATCAGTCTAGATTGGCAGCCATGGGAGAGATGATTGGAAATATAGCTCATCAATGGAGACAACCCTTAAGTGGACTTGGATTAATAATATCTAATATTGAAGATGCTTATTATTATAATGATTTAGATGAAAAATCTATTAGGGAATTATCTGAAAGGGGTAAGAAATTAATACTTAGAATGAATCAAACTATAGATGACTTTAGATATTTTTTCAATCCTAAAACAGAAAAAATCACTTTCTCATTAAAAGAAAATATAAAGAATACAATTGATTTCTTACAAGAACACCTAAGGCTCCATGGCATAAATCTTACTATAGACGCTAAGGAAGATGGAATGATAGATGGCCATTCTAATCAATATTCTCAGGTCATATTTAATATAGTTATAAACTCCATAGATGCTTTAGTTGAAAATAGAAAAGAAGATAGGAATATTAATATTGAAGTTTACTCAGAGGATAATAATCATGTGGTTGAAATAAAAGATAATGGTTATGGAATCCAGGAGGACCTATTAGATAAGGTCTTTGAAGCTCATTTTACTAAAAAGAATGAAAATAAGGGTACAGGCCTTGGTTTATATATGTCAAAGGTCATTATTGAAAAAAATTTTAATGGAAAGATAAAACTTTTTAATATAAAAGAAGGACTTTGTGTAAAAATAACAGTACCAAAAAGTGGGGTCGAAGATAATGAATAAGGAAGAGAATCTTTTATACAATTTAAAGGTTTTATACGTAGAAGATGAAGATATTATAAGGGAAGAGTTAAGCAGATTCATAAAGAGAAGAGTGGGCAAGCTTCAAGTTGCTAAAGACGGAGAAGAGGGAATAAAAAAATTTAATGAATATAAACCTGATATGGTAATTACAGATTTGAAGATGCCTAAACTAGACGGGATAGGAATGGCTAGTAAAATAAGAAAAGTTGATAATATATGCCCTATTATAGTTATAACAGCTCTATCAGATGTACAATCTATAATAAGTACTATAGATGTGGGAATAGATAAATATATAATAAAGCCTATAGATACAAAGGCATTAGTGGAAGCTATGGAGGCTATGGCTATAAAATTATATAAGCTAAAATCTAAAGAAAACATTATAAACGGATCAGTTCTCACAAAGGAAGAAAAAAAGGAAGTAGAAAAAAAGATAGAAAATACTATGGCAAAGTTCATTAAAGGGAGTACAGGTAAGGGACCTAAGAATGTGAAGACATTCATTCAAGGAGATATGATGACTATACAATTCTTTGAGACAAGGACCCTATATGAGAAGAATTTATTAAATAATGACGACAATACTAGAATAATTGATTATGCTAGAGAAGTATTTTTTAAAGAAAATAGGACCGTAATTGAAAATACAATAAAGGATATACTAAACCTACAAGTTGAGGTACAAGAAATTACTATTAACTCTAAATTAGATATAGATGAAATTAAAATTAGATTATATATATAGATTAATGGTAAATATAATTAATAAAGGGAATTAAAAACTATATATAGGAACAAGGGGTGATTAAATGGGAAAGGTAAAAATAACGGAAACTATTTTGAGAGATGCCCATCAATCTTTAATTGCTACAAGACTTAAAACGGAAGAAATGTTACCTATACTTGAAAAGTTGGACTCAGTGGGATATTATGCCTTAGAAATGTGGGGAGGAGCTACCTTTGATGCATCTTTACGATTTTTAAATGAGGATCCTTGGGAAAGACTTAGGACCATAAGGAAACATGTTAAAAAAACTAAATTACAAATGCTTTTAAGGGGACAAAATATACTTGGATATAAACACTATGCAGATGATGTGGTAGAGGAATTTGTTAAGAGGTCTATAAGTAATGGAATAGACATTATAAGAATATTTGACGCCCTAAACGACGTGAGAAATATTAGGGTAGCCTTAGAGACTACTAAAAGGGAAGGGGCCCATGCACAAGCTGCCATATCCTATACAATAAGTCCTGTACACACGGTTAAAACCTATATGGATTTAGCTAAAAGGATGGAATCCATGGGAGCTGACTCCATATGTATAAAAGACATGTCAGGATTACTCACTCCCTATTTGGCCTATGAATTAGTAGAGGGCCTTAAAAGTGTAGTAAATGTACCAATAGAACTACATTCCCATAGTACAAGTGGTTTAGCTAGTATGATGTATTTAAAGGGAGTAGAAGCAGGAGCTAATATTATAGATACGGCCATATCACCATTTTCATTAGGAACTAGTCAACCACCAACAGAATCTATTGTGTCAACCCTAGAGGGAACAAAGTATGATACGGGTCTAAATTTAAATGCTCTTAATGAGATAGCAGAGTATTTTGCACCAATAAGGGAAAAAGCCCTAGAGACAGGTCTTCTAAATCCTAAAGTTTTAGGTGTTAATATTAAAACTTTAACTTATCAGGTGCCAGGAGGTATGTTATCTAACCTTGTATCTCAACTAAAGGAACAAAATGCCCTAGATAAATTTGATGATGTATTAAAAGAAGTTCCTAGGGTTAGGGAAGACCTAGGGTACCCACCATTAGTAACCCCTACAAGCCAAATAGTAGGAACTCAATCTGTGTTAAATATATTAACTGGTGAAAGATATAAGATGATTCCAAAGGAAGTTAAGGAATATGTTAAAGGTATGTATGGAAAACCTACCGTACCAATTAAAGAAGAAATAATTAAAAAAATTATTGGAGATGAAAAAGTAATTACCACAAGACCAGCTGATTTAATAGATCCTCAATTAAAGTCCATAAGGGATGAAATGAAAGAGTACTTAGAACAAGAAGAAGACGTACTATCATATGCCTTATTCCCTCAAGTGGCAGAAAAATTCTTTAAATATAGAGAAGCGCAAAAATATAAAATAGATAGTGAATATGTAGATAAGAAAGAAAAGACTTCACCTGTATAAAAATATGCCCATACAAATTTGTATGGGCATATTTTTATATTTACAAAAGGTAGGTATTCTATCAAATACCCTTCCAAAAATTTGACACAGAGCCTTATCAAAAAAATCAATTTAAAACTTCAGCTAGTTCAAAAAGAACCCTATCTTTTACAGCAAAGCAGATTTTAAGTTTTTTATTTATAGATACCGGGGGGTATGCTACATAATCAAATTGTTTAATTGCTTCTTCTATACTATCTACTTGAATGGCTAAGTGCTTTTCTTTTTTAACTATCTCTGGCAAGGGTGAATCGGGCTCTGCCCAAACAAATTGAAGCTTAAATTCATGCTCGTCAGGATTTGTTACATATAATTTTATTTTTTCAACATAAGAATATGTTTTTTTTTCAATTTTGTTCTCTGTTGGGATACCTAAATGTAATAACTTCATAATAAAATTACCTCTTTTTTATATTTTTAGTCTTCTAACATAACATCTCCAAATAATTCTTCATCCGTTGGTACAACAGGAGTAAAATGTTTTGATACCCAAGTCGTATTGATTAAATGCTTCCAAGTAATGTTTTCAGAAACACTGTTTCCACCCCAAGATCCGCAGCCAAGACTTGTTGTAAATGGCATACCATTGAACCAGTTCCCTGTATTTGCAAGTGATTGACCTTGATTTACATTCATACGGCTTACCTTTGTTTTAAGTGCAAGCTGCATAATATGATCTTCATTGAATGAGTGAATACCGCAGGAGTGACCCATTCCTTGATATCTTGTTATTTCGTTTACTCTATTTACAGCTTCTTCAAAATCATTATATTTAAATATTGCTACTACTACAGAAAGTTTTTCTCCAGAGAATGGATGGTCTTTTCCAACACCATTTTCTTCAACCATGATGAATTTTCTGTCATTACCAATAGTAATAGCTGCTACATCTGCAATAGTTTGCGCAGATTGTGCGATGATTTTTGCATTTAAATGTCCGTCTACCCATACAGCATTTTGAAGTTTTTCTTTTTCTTTAGCATTCGTTAAATAACCGCCTTCTGCTTTAAGTGCTTCGATTAACTCATCATATATGCTTTCTTGAACAACCAATGAGTTTTCTGCAGAACAGCTTGTTGCAAAGTCAAAAGTTTTACTTAACATAATTTTGTGTGCAGCATCTTTGATATCAGCAGTTTCATCTACAACGATTACAGCATTACCAGCACCTACACCATAAGCTGGTGTACCAGATGAATAAGCAGATTTAACAAGTCCTGCTCCACCAGTTGCTAGAACCATATCACACTGCTTCATTAATTCATTACTAATATCCATAGTAGGTTCTTCCATTGCAATTACTAAATCTTCAGGAGCACCATATTTTTTTAGTGTTTCTCTCATTATGTTTGCAATAAAAGTATTTGTTTTCTTTGTACGAGGATGTGGAGATAATATAATGGCATTTCTTCCTTTTAATGCATGAGATACTTTAACAGTAGGTGTTGCCTCAGGATTTGTACAAGGAATTAAAGCACCAATAACCCCTACTGGTTTTGCAATTTTCATGATTTGTTTTTCTTCATCTACTTCAATTACGCCAACAGATTTTTTACCGATCATGTCGCGAAGGGCACCTTTTCCTTTTGCCATAAGTTTGTTGTATTTTCCTTCAAAGTTACCCATTCTAGATTCTTCTACAGCCAATTTAGATATTTCTTGTGCAGGACCATCCTTTACAATATTCCATACAACAGCAGCAACCAACTTATCCACTTGCTCCTGACTATAATCTTCAAGTACCTCTTGTGCTTTTCTGGCTCTTTCTACAAGTTCTGCTACATATGCTGCAGCATTTTGATTAGTTTCATTACTCATTCTAATTCCCCCTTATGTTATGTTAAAATTGAATCTATTAACGTAGTACAAGTAAATTATCTAATACTGAGTTGATAGGTTTAAAAAATTCCATAGATTATTATACTGGCATATCTATTTTTTTATTTTCCTGTAAAATAATTTGCTCTCTTGTTAAAGCGCCGTAATCACGGAAAATCCACTTAGCTCCGCCTATCAAGGCAATAATTGTAAATATTGCTATCGGAGTCGCTGTCAAAACAGCCAGAGATTGGAAGGCTGTCAATGAAGCACCGGCAAAAAGAAGACTACAAGGAATAACTGCTAACATAATAGCCCAAAATAGTTTAAACATTCTAGCAGGATGCTCTCCTTCGCACAGCCCTTTTGTTGTTGTAGCCGCTAAAGTGTAAGATGATGAATCAAGTGTTGTAGCCAAGAATACTATTGCGATTAATGCCCACACAAACAGAATAATCTTACCTAAAGGAAGCGTTAATACTAGATTTGTAATAGTTTGAGGTTGACCGTATTCAGCAAGAGAAGCAACAAGATCAAGTTCTCCGCCAAGCTGAAGGTCAAGAGTGTAACCGCCTATAGCTCCAAAATAAAGCATACATCCCGCACTTCCAGCAATTAGCATACCAAGCATTACTTGGCGCAGCGTTCTACCTCTAGAAATTCTTGTAGTAAATATCCACATCCATGGACCAAGAGCAAGCCACCAAGCCCAGTAAAATGACGTCCATCCTTCCGGGAAGCCTCCCTGATTAACAGGATCTGTCCACAAACTCATGCTAAGAAAATTATTACTCATAAATGCAATAGCATTAGTGAAAAGATTTATCTGGAAAAGGGTAGGTCCAACAGTAAGGAAGTATACAGCTAACGCGATTGCAGCATAAGCATTCCAGTCTGAAAGGTTTTTCATTCCTTTATCAAGACCTAACCATGAACTTGTCATAAATAACGCTGTAACGATTCCTATAAGAATCATACCCGTTGCTAATGTATCAGGAAGTCCGAAAAGGTTTGCAACATTATTTTGAATCATTGGGATACCTAGTACAAGGGTTGTACCGTGTCCTCCCAAAATGCCAAATACAACTATTATTTCGATAATCTTTCCAATTGGGCCTGATATTTTATCTCCCAACACGCCTTCGCAGGCTGCCGATAGAGATAGCCCTGGTTTTTTCAGGATATAAAATCTGTAGCAAAGCGGAATTGCACCAACGGCAAATAGTCCCCATGCAGTAAATGTCCAATGAAATATACCATATGTTCCTGCCAATTCATAGGCTTTTGCGCTAAAAGGTTCTGCTCCAAGAGGCGGACCAGATACATAATATAATGGCTCTACAACTGACCATAACATCATGCTTGATCCCATACCTGCACAAAACATCATTACAAGCCAGCTAAATGTATTAAATTCAGGCTTACCATTACCAAACCTAATATGCCCGTATTTCGAAAAAGAAAAGTATAAAAGATAAACAAGGCAGCCCAAACCTAACCACAAATAAAAAGGCGAGAGCACCTTTACTGTGCTGGCTTTTACGGCACCAATGGTCTCTACTGCTGAATCAGGTTTAAAAATCAACCAGGATCCAAGTAATAAAACTACAAGAAAACTTATGCTTACTGAGACAAAATCTATACTTCTTCGTATCGCTGTAGCTGTTTTATACATAAATTTTAACCTCCCTTAAATAATTTTTTCTAAAAGCAATGAATTACCTATTTTGCACGGGAAGCTTTGACAGCGCTTCCCGTGTAAATGTGTTATAGAAGTTTACTCTAGTATAACTCCTGTTTTTTCCTTGAAGTATTCTTTATTAATCTTCATTCCAAGTCCGGGTTCGTCACTTCCAGCAACAGTTCCATCAATAATTTCAGGATCATCTATAGTTAGGTTATTAATTAATTCACCCGGCCAGAAATCTCTATGTAAATATTCTGGGTACATAGCAGTTCGACTAGCCATTCCAAAATGACGTATTGCTGCTGCGGTTATTCCTGTTGCCCAACCATGAGGCATTAGTTGAACATTATAATTATCGCAAAGTTCTTGAATTCTCATTATAGCTGTAAGTCCTCCAGCTCTGTTGTAGTCAAGCTGAATAGCTGAAATATTTGTATTTTTTACCCATTCCATAATTTCGTAATGAGTGGTCATCATTTCGCATGCGCCTATTCTGGTCGATACTGCATTAGCAAGTTTTTTGTGTCCTTCAAGATCATCATGCTGCAAAACTGCCTCAGCAAGATAAATATCAGCATCTTCAAGCTTGTTAAGAGTCCAGCGAGCAGCCTGCCAATCATTCCAACGATAAAGGAAATCTACTAGAAGTTTTACATCATCACCAAGTTGTTTTCTAAGTGTTTTAATATATCGGACAACTTCTTTGTCATCGTGAAGTGAAATAACACCTGGAGACAAGCATACTTTAACAGCTTTACATTTTCTCTCTCTGGCTTTTGCGGTCAATGGTTCATACAATCTAAGATAATCATCTACTGTAGGATGTTCGATGTTATGGGACGGATAAAGAGTAAAATATGGTGCTACAACATCCCGATGTTTACCTCCTAAAAGTTTATATACTGGAAGGTTATGCTGTTTGCCCGCAAGGTCATATAATGCCATATCTATGCCGGACATGGCAAATATTCCAACACCCCTTGAGCCTATCCATTTACTTTTGTCATACATTTCATCCCAAATTGCTTTAAATTCCATTGGGTCTCTTCCGATAGCTACTTCACAAATATTTGTAAGCTGAAAATGTTCTGTTTCAAGTTCACCGTAGGCTTTTATTACACTAGGAGAACCATCAGCCTCTCCTATGCCGTATAACCCGTTTTCATCAGTAACTTTGACAACAGTTGTGTTTTCACTCCAGCCTGATGCTGGAACATCTAATTTAATGAATTCAATAGATTTAATGTTGTTTCCCATAATTCATTTCCCCCTAACTTGAAATTATTATTAATCAACAAACTAAAGATAAACCAAAGATTTAAGGTTTTTCCCTATAATTTACCTCCTTATATCCTGGAATTTTTATTAACCAACAAACGTTTTCCCCTATGACGCACCTCCTTTCAATGGCTGCCTAGCAGTTATCCAACATACAAGCCTTGTTTTCTTAATAAACAAGAAAACAGGCAACCATAAATTTGAGTAGTGTCTTCAAAAAAGCTATAAGCGTCTCCTAAGTTAATTAACTTTTATCCCCCTGTTTTTGTATATATTCTTTGCGTTTTCAATTCGCTCGGCGGTAGGCGGCTCAGTATCTTTTAACGCATACTCAATGCCGAGTTTTTCATATTTGCTAAGAGCAAGCTTATGAAAAGGCAATATTTCAACTTTTTCAACATTTTTTAAGCTAGAAACATAGTCCGCGTGTTTTTCTATCAGATCATCACGGTCTGTTATTCCAGGTACCAGAACATAACGTATCCACACAGATATACCTTGCTCGGATAAGTACTCGGCAAAATCAAGCGTCGGCTGGAGAGGCTGCCCTGTAAGTGATTTATGTATATCAGGGTCAATACATTTCACATCCAGTAACACCATATCCGTATAGGTAAGCGCCGCTTTTACTTCGTCTGTAAGGCAGCCCCCCCCTGTATCAATGGCAGTATGTATTCTCTCCGCTTTACAAAGTTTAAAAAATTCCTTTATAAATGTTGGCTGCAACAAAGGTTCTCCTCCGGAAATAGTTACCCCACCTTTTTTATAAAAAACTTTAAATTTTTCCATTTTTCCAAAGACCTGTTCCGGACTTAACATAAAAGAGGCAGCACCCAAGTCAAAGGTATCAGGATTGTGGCAGTAAAGACATCTGAATTTGCACCCCTGCATAAAAATCACAAACCTTATACCCGGACCATCAACAGTTCCAAAACTTTCAAAAGAATGTATTTTTCCTATTATCGAAGCTTTTTCATCAAATTTCATAAAATATACCTACTTTGTTTCATTTATTGTTCTAGAAATAACATCAAGCTGTTGCTCCCTAGTTAACTTAACAAAATTAACGGCGTATCCTGATACCCTTATAGTAAGCTGAGGATATTTTTCAGGATGCTCCATGGCATCTTCTAACAAAGAGCGGTCAAAAACATTTACGTTCAAATGCTGTCCTCCGTTAGGAGTAAAATATCCGTCAAGAAGTTTTGCTAGATTTTCTTGTCTGTCGTTAAAACCCTTGCCCAATGCTGGAGGAGTGATAGCGAATGTATACGAAATGCCGTCACGGGCACAGGTATACGGTATGTCGCTAACCGATGTTAGGGAAGCAACCGCCCCGTTTTTATCCCTTCCGTTCATAGGGTTTACACCTGGTGAGAAAGGTGTGTCTGCTGGTCTTCCGCAAGGCGTGGATCCAGTCATTTTTCCATAAACAACATTTGATGTGATTGTTAAAAGGGACATGGTTGGTTTTGCATTCCTGTGCATTTTATGTGGACGAATAAAATTGTAAAAATCTTTTGTTAGTTTAACCGCCAATTTGTCGCTTTCTTCTCCGCTGTTCCCAAAAGGGACGTAATCGCCGGTAGTTTCAAAATCTACAGCCAACCCCTCTTCGTTTCTAATAACCTTAACTTTAGCGTTTTTAATGGCCATAAGTGAATCTACAGTAATTGCAAGTCCTGCAATTCCAAACGTTTCATAGCGTTTTATGTTTAGATCATGCAGTGACATTTGAAAAGCTTCATAGGCGTATTTATCATGCATGTAATGAATAATATTTACAGCCTGAACATAAATGCCCACAAGCCATTTTTGAACTTCATAAAATCTCTCTATCACCTCATCATAATCAAGGTATTCAGAAGTTATTGGGGCAAACTTCGGCGAAACCTGCGCTCCGTTTTTTTCATCACGGCCTCCATTTATAGCGTAAAGCAGAGCTTTAGGCAAGTTTACGCGAGCTCCAAAATGTTGGGTTGACTTTCCAATCTCCAAAGCTCCTACACACCCGGAAATAGCGTAATCATCACCAAATTCTGGTCGCATTAAATCATCGTTTTCGTACTGGATTGATGATGTTTCTATAGATAACCTTGCACAATAGTTTTTCCAGGTTTCCGGCAGACGCTCCGACCAAAGGACGGTCATGTTAGGCTCTGGGCCAACACCTAGGTTATATAGAGTATGCAAATAACGGTAAGAAGTTTTTGTTACCATCACTCTTCCGTCAACACCAAAACCTCCAATAGACTCTGTTATCCAAGTAGGGTCACCTGAAAATAATTCATTGTATTCTGGTGATCTAAGAAAACGGAATATTCTAAGTTTCATAATGAAGTGGTCAATAAGCTCTTGAGCTTCAACTTCAGTGATAATATTATTTTTCAAGTCTCTTTCAACATAAACATCAATAAAAGTGGATGTTCTTCCAAGTGAAATGGTTACCCCGTCATGCTGTTTAGCTGCTGCCAGAATTGCAAAATATACAAATTGGATAGCCTCCTGAGCTGTTTTTGCCGGCTTAGATACATCAAAACCGTAAGAAGCGCACATTTCACGAAAATCATTTAATGAGTTTAATTGATCAGTAAGCTCTTCTCTCTGCTGAATAACCTCAGGCGTCATTTCTCCTGGTTCAAGAAGCTTAAATTCCTTCTCTTTTTCAGAAATAATAAAATCAAGACCGTAAAGAGCAACCCTACGGTAATCACCTATATGGCGTCCCCTACCGTAATTGTCAGGTAAACCAGTAATTATTCCAGCTTCACATGCTTTGCGGATTTCCGGCGTATAAGCAGCCATAACCCCTTCATTGTGGGTTTTTCTATGATTTGAATAAATATCTTTTATTGTTTTATCCAGCTTATATCCGTAATTTTCTAACGCTTCTTCAAGGGGTGAAATACCGCCTCGAGGAAAGATAGCCCTTTTAAGCGGATTATCTGTCTGCAAACCTACAATCTTTTCAAGCTCTTTATCTATGTAACCAGGCTTATGTGATGTTATTGTTGAAGCAGTTTTTGTATCTACATCATAAACACCGCATCTTTCTCTTTCAAGCTCAAACATTTTTGATAGTTTTTCCCACAGCGTTTTTGTTGCTTCGGTAGGTCCAGCTAAAAACGATTGGTCACCCTCGTAAGGAGCATAATTCTCTTGAATAAAATCCCTAACATTTATCTCGGCTTTCCATAAATCACCTTTAAAACCATTCCAGCAATCCATTTTTTCCCTCCTCATAATTTTTAAATAAAGATAGGCATCTATATTTACGCATTATATTGCCACAATAAAGAAGATTGCAAATAGTGTGCCAATTTGACTTTTTATTAGGAAACGTTAAATTTTCAACAGTTGTTAAATAGTTATAATTAAATAAAAAAAATAAAAAACGAGTCAACATTGACTCGTTTTTTCATTATTGACTCACTTATTTTCTTTATTAGTCATTTAAATCCATTTCTTCATCTAAATATTTTCTGATCAGTCTGGTTGCTTTGGATTGGCTGATTTTCAACTTCTTTGCAACTTTACGGGAACTCTTGTATTTATTATATGCTTCAACAACAATGGCTTTTTTAAATTCATCAACCATATCGTCAAAGCAATCTTGACTTGATACAACAGTATCCTTATTAATTTCAAACAAACTACTTGGAAGGTGATGGGGTCTTATTATAAAATCACTTACCGTAACAACAAGTCTCTCAATCAAATGGGATAATTCTCTGATGTTTCCTCTCCAAGAATAGTTTCTAAGAATATTTAATACCTCTGTAGATAATTGATGATTCTTTTTATACGTTTTATTGAATTGCTTAAGGAAGTAAAATGTTAATAGTTCTATATCTTCTTTTCTTTCTCGTAATGGTGGAATATTGATTTCAAAAACACTTAACCGATAATATAAATCTTCTCTGAAGCTTCCGGCAACGGCAAGCTTTTTCAAATTTTTATTTGTGGCAGTGATTATTTTCACATCTACTTTCTTCATTTTATTACTGCCAACAGGCATGAATTCTTTTTCTTGAACCACATGTAGTAACTTGGATTGGAGCAGATAGGGCAATTCAGAAATCTCATCTAAAAGAAGAGTACCTCCGTCAGCAGCATCAAAGATGCCTTTTTTTCCTTGTTTTTTAGCACCGGTAAAAGACCCTTCTTCATATCCAAATAACTCTGATTCCATTAACTCCTTAGGAATAGCACCACAATTTACGGTGATAAAAGGCTTGTCTTTTCTCTTGCTACTATTATGCATTACTCGCGCCAATCGGGTTTTACCTACTCCTGATTCACCTAAAATAACAACCGGTGAATCTACATCAGATAACGTATGGGCTAGTTCCATAATTTCTTTCATCATAGAACTCTTGAATAGCAATGAAGATGAAGAAATATGTCGTTCTTCATACCTTTTTCTTTCAATCTCATCTACACTTAAATAGTAAATATCTTCTAGGCCATCTCTAATACTGGAAACAACATATTCTAGTTCTCCATTCTCGTCAAAGAATGGAACGACTATGCTTGTTATTGTGGCTCCAATATGTGTTTTCTGAGTCCTCATTACTGGGACTTTTTCTTTATAGACATATGGAAGAAGAGCTGGATGCCAATAATCTTCTTCCATAAAATCAAAATAATTCTTGCCAATCATATCTTCTTTTTTAAAACCATAATGTCGTTCACAAGCGCTATTAATATATAACAAATTATAATTGCTATCCCATATATTGATTTCATCATGGAGGCTATCAACGAGCTTAAGAAACATATCATAATCCAGTCTGTTTTTAATCACAATATCACCTTCAGAAAATTTATTTTGAAATTATTACAGCATATATCTTTTTCTTTAAGATCTATGCTTTTTCTAAAATTCTACAAATTAACCATAATTTCCTTCTATTAGCATGTATCACTTTTTCTCATATTGATACCAACTAAATGCAACTATAGCATAATTAATGACGTCTTTTAAATATAATTACAAAAGAAGAGGATGCCTAGAATCCTCTTCCTATTGCAGATAGTTTTTATTTTTTTTGTCTTAAACTCTTTATTTTAAGGGGTTATGGGTAACTTATTCTTGTTGGAAAGTCGACCATGCTAAAATTCATACATATGAGAAATAAAGAGGAATAAAAGAAATGAGTCTATTTAGACTCAGTAAGTTTAAATAGACTTATTTTAAGTTATTTATTTAAATATATTATGGGAAATTTTAATGATGTAAAAAGCAAAAATCATTACTAACTGAAGGTTGAAAGAGATTAATATTTAATATTGTAGTATAATTTTGATTATACTAAAAAAACTCAATATACGACAAAAAGTTTAAAAAAACAAACGAAAATTGTCAAAATTTATATTGGTTATATTTACCAAATAAATAAGTTGTAATATAATTATATAAGAGGAAAATTAATTGATGTATTAGATTGGGGGGAAATGAAAGAAACATTTATATAAGCCAGTATGATATAGTTATTAAGTAGAGATAGAGATAAAGATAAAAATAAAAAAAAGCGAAGTGGAATTAATGGAGATAGGGAGAACAAATTATGAGTGAGTACTGGAAAAATAGATTTAAGAATAAGGAGATGATATGGGGAACGGAACCTAGTAAGACAGCTATTGCTGCAAAAGAAATATTTCAACATCAAAAGATTAAGGATATACTAATACCTGGAGGGGGATATGGTCGGAATACTAAAGTATTTTCCGATGCTCAATTCAATGTGGATACTATTGAACTTTCAGAAGAAGCAATAGGTCTTGGAAAACAATGGGACGAAAGAGCAAACTTTATCCAAGGATCCGTATTAGATATGCCTTTGACAGATAAAAAATATGAGGGTATATATTGTTATAATATACTACATTTGTTTTTAAAAGAGGATAGAAAAATATTCATACAAAAGTGTTATAAACAATTAAAACAAGATGGATTAATATTCTTCACCTTTTTTTCAGAACAAGACGAGAGCCTTGGACGTGGAGAGATGATTGAATATAATACTTTTGAAGATGAAAATGGAAAGATAGTACATTATTTTACGGAAAAGGACACAAAAATACATTTTGAAAATTTTACCATAATAAAGATAGGCGAAATTGAAGATAAGATTATAACTCATGATATTGGCGAGAGAATATGCAAATTGAGATACATTTTGGCGAAAAAATAAAATTTTTAGGTTGTTTATAAGGATTAATAATCCTTATAAACAACCTAATTTTTTTATTTCACAAATAGGTTGAGTATTTTGCCTATTAATTGAGTATATATATAATTAGGGATTTAATTCTTTTAGAAAGGAATAAGATAATGAAGGATATAGAAGAATTTACAAAAGCAGAAGAGATTACTAATGCCATATCCCATGGAATAGGATTATTATTGGCAATAGGGGCCCTGGTTATATTAATAATATTTGCTAGTACATATGGCGATACATGGCATGTGGTGAGTTTTTCCATATATGGTGCAACTTTAGTGATTTTATATTTGGCTTCTACTTTGTATCACTCGTTTAAAAGGGGAAAGGTAAAGGATCTTTTTCAAATATTTGATCATTCTGCAATATATTTATTAATAGCAGGAACCTATACACCAATAGTGTTAAATCCATTAAGAGGGCCCTTAGGTTGGACTCTATTTGGAATTGTATGGGGATTAGCCCTAGTGGGGATCGTGTTTAAAGCCTTTTATGTTAAGAAGTTTGTAGGTATATCAACCTTAATATATATAGTCATGGGATGGCTAATAATATTTGCATTTTCACCATTAGTTAATTCTGTAGCCAGAATAAGTATAATATTTTTAGTGGCAGGTGGAATTACCTATACGGTGGGAAGTATATTTTATGTATGGCCTAAAATAAAATATCACCATGCCCTATGGCATTTATTTGTAATAGGCGGTAGTGTTTGTCACTTCTTTGCCGTAATATATTTATTACCTAGATAAGCAAAATGCTCCAGTTATTACTAATGGAGCATTTTTTTAATAATTTTTATAAAGGGGAAAATAATAATTAGTAAAATCACTTAAAGAAAAAGGATGATACATGTGTATAAACCTGCATACTTAAATTTATTATTAAATGGTGAATTAGAAAGTAGAGTTAAGACTTTAAAAGAAATGCTTAAAAATTGTGTTCTATGTCCTCATGAGTGTGGTGTAAACAGATTAGAGGGAGAAAGGGGCTATTGCAAAACCCTAGATAATTGTGTTGTATCTGGAGGTGAACCCCATTTTGGTGAGGAAGAAGAATTAGTAGGAAATTATGGATCTGGTACAATATTTTTTTCCCATTGTAACTTAAGTTGTGTATTTTGCCAGAATTATGAAATAAGCTTTTGCGGAGAAGGGAGAATAATAAGTTCAAGGGAACTTTCAAAAATGATGCTTTCCTTACAAAGGTATGGGTGTCATAATATTAATCTTGTTTCTCCAAGTCACATAGTACCACAGATAGTAGAAGCAATATTTATGGCAGCTAAAGAGGGGTTAAATATTCCTATAGTATATAATACAAATGGTTATGACTTAACTGGTACACTTAAGTTGTTAGATGGTATTGTAGATATTTATATGCCAGATATTAAATTTGCTGATGATGAGAAGGCATTGAAATACCTAGGAGTAAAAAACTATTATACCATCACAAAAAAAGCTGTAAAGGAAATGTATAGACAGGTTAATAATTTAAAAACCGATGATAGAAATATTGCATATAAGGGCCTTATGATTAGGCATTTAGTACTTCCACAAAATTTAGCAGATACGGAAAAAATAATGAAGTTTATAGGAGATGAAATATCTACAGATACCTATGTAAACATTATGGATCAGTACTACCCTGCGTATACATCTCATAAGTATGAAGAACTGAGTAGAACCATATCTAAAGAAGAATATAAAATTGCAGTAAACTCAGCTAAATCAGCAGGATTAAAAAGATATAAAACTAGTTATTAAGCCATATAGTGAGGGGTTGTTACTTTAGTATATATGTTTTTAAAACTTGGGGCATTGCCATCATCAAATAACATAATATCTACTGAAACGTCCTCATAAAAGGGGGCGTATTTTTTTTATGGAGTTCATAGGAGCTTCACTAATATGTTTATGAATATAGAAATTTAAGATATATTTATGGTTAAAAATATTTACCATAATATTACTATATAATATAATTGCATAGGAAAGAACTTACTTAATGGGTTTCATTTATAAAATGACAAAAGAGGAGATTATATATGACAAAAAATATTATTTTAGGAGTATTGGTAATGGGAATACTAGCATGTGGTCTTTTAGTGGTAGATTCCTATGTAATAGATAAAGAAGAGAATACAAATGAAAGGGCACTAAAAGAAAGTATAATAAATAAGTGTACTGAATATAAGACTATAGGTTTAAATGAACTTACCCCCTTTGAGTGGGATGAGGTCTATTCATTTCCACCCTATATGGATAAGGATTCAATGAGTGAACTGTCAGGTATTCCTAAATCCCATTTAAGTGAAACTTATAGTGAAGGCACCATGAATATTATATTCTTAAAGGACAAGAAAGTAGTATGTAAAATAATAGGTTATCCAAAGGAATTTTATTTAAGTATAGGTGATTCAAAATACGAAGATAATGAAAGACTTTTAATAAGCAAATTACCTACTAAAGATGATGAAACAATAGTTTTAAATAGATATAATGGAGAAAAAGTAAAAACAATAGAAGACGGAAATTATTTAAATGAAAAGATGGTTGGTTATTGGGAGAAAAATGTAGAGGAAGAAAATAATAATGAAATAAAACAAAAGCACATTAATATGGTTTTGACTAAGGATGGAGTAGTAAAATTTAATTTCTTTTACAGTTTATATAAGGATAACACTAATATAGAAAATTTAGATAGAGCAGGATCTAGAAGTAGTACCCAATCATTTAATAGTCATAGTGGCAAGTATATGGTAGAAGATGATGAGATTATATTAAAGCTTCAGGGTGATAGGTTCATAATGAAAATAGATTTTAAGGGAGAAAGTAGCATATTAAATGGTGAATATGAATTGGTAAAGAAATAAGGGACTATTAAAAAAATAGTCCCTTTGTGTATAATGATGTTTTTACCTTGTAATTTATAAAAACTTTTCTTTAACCTTATTCCAAAAATCATAGTTTTTCAATCTCAATACTTGAGCTTTTAATGAGGACATTCTAAGTTGAATCTCTTCAATCTCATCATACTTATGTTCTTCTCCATCTGTAACTATCAAAATAGAATTTTCAAATCTATATTCCGGATATACTTTAATTGTGGAAGTTTCAGGAACTATAATACTAGATGTGAAGGATCTATATGCAGTTGTAGTTATAGGTGCTATAGGTGTTATTTGCATTAAGGATAATCTTGGATCTACTATACTACCTCGTAAAGAATAATTGTAGGCAGTAGAACCGGCTGGTGTAGCCACTAATACACCATCTCCACTAAACTTTTCTATAAAACTATTATCTAAAGATAGATTTAAATGTATAGTTCTTGATTTATCACCCTTTATACAAATTTCATTCACACCTAAAAGTTCTATACAGTGAGATTTAGTACATACTAAAGCCTCTACCAATTTAAATTCTTGTATTGTATATTCTCCTTTAGAATAAAGAAAAATAAACTCATCTAGTTGATAGGGAGATACTTCTTGGAAGAATCCCAAATGACCTGTATTTATTCCTACTATAGGCATACTAGGAAAATTATTGTCATGAAGAGTTCTTAAGAAAGAACCGTCTCCACCTACGCAGATTATTAAATCTCCATTTGAGTCAAATTCATTAGGTACATAATACCCAGCTTTCTCTAGTTTTTGTTTTAACACTCTACTGGTTTCCTTTGAAATAGGTCTATCATTAGACACTATATTTATAATACGATTTTCGCCCTTAAGCATCAAATCACTCCATTTTATGTAAATTTAATTAATTTTACCATAATTAAAATTTAAATTAAAGGTAATATTATGCATTAACACCTTTAAAGAAGTGTCTTGGTAAGTTATAATAAATCTTGTTAAACTAAATTATAAAGGTGATAAAATATGATAAATACAAATGAAGAAACTAACAAGTTAAAGTTTTTAGTAGATGAAGAACATGCAGGAATTCATTTAAAAGAAGTATTGTATGATGTTATGAAATTATCTAGCAGATTAGTTAGAAGAGCTAAAAGAAAAAAAGGAATATTAGTAAATGGTCATAAAATTCCATTTCATTCTACATTGAGAAAAAATGATTTAGTAGAAGTAATCATGGAAGATGAACCTAATCAATTTGAACCAGAAGACATAAACATAGATATAGTATATGAAGATGTGGACCTAATTATAATTAATAAGCAACCTGGATTAGTAGTACACCCTACAAAGGGCCATCCTACAGGAACTTTGGCAAATGCCCTGGTTCATCATATGAATAAAACCAGAAATACATTTAAGATAAGATTTGTAAATAGATTAGATAGGGATACTTCAGGTCTAATAATAGTAGCAAAAAACTCTTTTGGCCAACAGGAATTATCTAAACAAATGCAAGAAAATAAAGTTGATAAATATTATCTTACTGTAGTAGAAGGTCAAGTAAGTGAAAATAAGGGAACCATATTTGCACCTATAGGAAGGGAATATGAAGATAGTATAAAAAGAGTTGTAATGGAAGGTGGACAAGACTGTATAACCCATTTTCAAGTGACAGAGAGAATGAAAAAGGCCACAGTATTAGAAATAAAGCTAGAAACGGGAAGAACTCATCAAATTAGAGTTCATATGGATTATATGGGACATGCTTTAATAGGTGATGAGTTGTATGGAAAAACTAGTGAATTAATAGGAAGACAGGCGCTACATGCTAAAAAACTAGCCTTTAATCAACCAAGAACAGGTGAAAGAATAGTTGTAGATTCTACTATTCCGAAGGATATAGAAAATTTAATAAATAGTTTGAAATAAAAGCAGATAAGTTAACTTATCTGCTTTTTATTGTGAGCTCAGCATGGAGGATAACTTGGCTGTGGCAAACATGGAGGAGTTGTGAATGAATATACATAAAAGCATGAAGAGTTTTAGAAATAATGCATAATTATGAATTAATATACATAAATAAACATAAATAGTTTTAAATTACATGAATAGTATGATTAGAAAGGGGAGATTTGCATGGAACATATGGGATTTTTATCGTTAATTCCACCTTTGTTAGCAATTATAGTATCTATTTTAACAAAGAATGTAATCGTATCATTATTCTTAGGAAGTTTTGTTGGAATTCTTATTATGTCAAATGGAATGGTGATAACAGCAACACAGACAATTATTGGAGACTATTTCTTTAAGCAGCTTACGGATAGTTATAATGCAGGCGTATTGGTATTACTGGTATTTATTGGTGGATTTGTAGCTTTGATGGAGAAATCAGGAGGATCAGCTGCATTTGCAGAAAAAGCAGCAAAATTTATAAACACAAGAGTAAAAACACAACTTGCAGCTTGGATTGGAGGAATTATAGTATTTTTCTCTGACCTTGGAACCCCCTTAATCGTAGGACCAATTTTTGAACCAATTTTTGATAAAGGTAAGGTTTCAAGAGAAAAACTAGCATGGATTATAGACTCTACTGCATCTCCAGTGGCGGTATTAGTACCCTTTATAGGTTGGGGTGTATATGTAATGGGTCTTATTCAAAAGGAATTCGAAAGCTTGAATATAATGGAATCAGATTGGAGTGCTTTTGTGCACGCTATACCTTTTCAGTTTTATCCAATTCTCACTATACTGATGGTTCCTTTGGTAGCTTTTACAGGTTTAGAGTTTGGGGCCATGGCAAAGGCTGAAAAGAGAGTGAGAGAAATAGGGGAATTATTTTGGTACAATTCAAAACCAATGAGAAAGTCAGAAAATATGAAAGAGATTCAGAACATAAAAAGTAGTGCTATGCTTGTATGGCTACCTATATTAGTTTTATTGGTAACTTTATTTGGTTTGTTAATTCCACATGGTTTTCCATTTAAAAAAGTATCTGGAAGTGTATTCAGAGTAGCATTGAGTACAGGTTACTTATTTGCAGGGATACTATTAATTATTATGATGAAATATTATAAAGTAAAAAAGTTACAAGAAGCTTTTGAAGTATATATATATGGTATGCAAAAGATGATGTACGTGGCTATTACATTAGTATTAGCATGGTCATTAGGAAACGTTATTAAAAATATGGGAACGGCTAATTACATAATAGAAATTATGGATGGAACAGTACCTTCTTATTTTGTACCCATATTAATTTTTATAGTTGGTGGGTGTATGTCTTTCGCAACTGGTAGTTCATGGGGAACATTTGCAGTTATGATTCCTTTAGCAATTCCTATGTCACATCATCTTGGGGCACCATTATATGCATGTATTGGAGCAGTCCTTTCAGGAGGATTGTTTGGAGATCATTGTTCTCCTATTTCTGATACAACAATACTAGCATCTACAGGAGCAGGATGTGATCATATAGATCATGTAAAAACACAATTACCTTATGCTATAGTAAATGCTGTTGCCGCATTAATTGCATATATAATGGCTGGAATAACTGGAAGTGCATCTACATTGATGATAGCAATTGTTATTATGATTATATCAGTAGTAGTAATTTCAAAATTACAAAGAAAAAATAAAGCAAATAGGAAATCAGATAAAGACCAAATGGCTTAATAGATTTCATTTTAAAAGGAGAGAGGTTTAAATAGTAAATAAAACGCTTCCTAAAACATACTATTAACAAAAAGAAGTGTTTTTTTATTTAAATGAGAGAATGCTTAAAGGAAAATTTAATAAATAGTTTGAGATAAAAGCAGATAGGTTAATTTAAATAAATTAACCTATCTGCTTTTTGCTTAATGATTTGATTTAAATTGTTTATAGATTAAAAATGAGGGTAGCAATATAACAGAGATTGAACAACTATTAAAAGAAATTAAAAAATAAAACTTCTTTTTTTCATCTTCGTCACATATGTTACAGAATTAAGACTAAAATTACCGTATCATATAGTTAAATCAATGATGAATATAAAAAATATTTTAAATACAGGGAGGAATAAGTAATGAGTAATATGTTTTGTTATCAATGTCAGGAGGCCGCTAAAGGTGTAGGATGTAGTAAGATCGGTGTATGTGGTAAGAGCGCCGATGTTGCCAACTCTCAAGACTTATTAATATATGTAGTAAAGGGAATTGCTGTATACGGAGAAAAATTAAGAGAATTAGGTCAAACGGATAAAGAAGTAGATAAGTTTGTAGTAGATGCATTATTCACAACTATTACTAATGCTAACTTCGACAGAGCTAACATAATTAAGAAAGTGCAAAAGGGATTAGAAATTAGAGATGAATTAAAAGCTAAGTTAATAAAAGCAGGAGTAAAAGTAGATGGAGCTACAAGCTCAAGTTGGTTATCTAAATTTATGGAAATCATCGGACTTGGAGCTAAAGAAGAAGTTAAATTAGCAGACGCTGCTATCTTTAATGCAGACTCTTTAGACCAATTAAATGAAAAAGCTAAGACAGTAGGAATTCTTGCTACTGAAAATGAAGATATTAGATCATTAAGAGAATTATTAACTTATGGCCTAAAAGGTATGGCTGCATACTTACATCATGCAAATAACTTAGGTTATGATAATGATGAAATCCACGCATTCATGGAAAAAGCATTAGTAGCTACTTTAAATGATGAATTAGGTGCAGATGATTTAGTAGGATTAACTCTAGAGTGTGGTAAATTTGCTGTAGATGTAATGGCATTATTAGATAAAGCTAACACAGAGTCATATGGTCACCCAGAAGTAACTAAGGTAAACATTGGAGTTAGAAATAACCCGGGAATCTTAATCAGTGGTCACGACTTAAACGACTTACAACAATTATTAGAGCAAACTAAGGGAACTGGAATAGACGTTTATACTCATAGTGAAATGTTACCAGCTCACTACTACCCAGCATTCAAGAAGTATGATCACTTTGCAGGAAACTATGGAAATGCATGGTGGAAGCAAAATGAAGAATTTGAAAAATTCAATGGTCCAATATTAATGACTACTAACTGTTTAGTAACACCAAAGAAATCATACAAAGATAGAGTTTATACTACAGGTGTAGTAGGATTTGATGGATTAACTCATATTCATGAAGATGAAAATGGAAAGAAAGATTTCTCAGTGATTATAGAACAGGCTAAGAAGTGTGAAGCTCCAGTTGAAATTGAAAAGGGAGAAATCGTTGGTGGATTTGCACACAACCAAGTAATGGCTGTTGCTGATAAAGTAGTAGAAGCTGTTAAATCTGGTGCTATTAAGAAGTTCTTCGTAATGGCAGGTTGTGACGGAAGAGTTAAGAGCAGAAATTACTACACTGAATTTGCAGAAAAATTACCAAAGGATACTGTTATCTTAACTGCAGGTTGTGCAAAATATAAGTACAACAAGTTAGACTTAGGAGACATTGGTGGAATTCCAAGAGTATTAGATGCAGGACAATGTAATGACTCTTACTCATTAGCAGTAATTGCACTTAAATTAAAAGAAGTATTTGGTCTTGAAGATATTAATGAATTACCAATTGCATACAACATTGCATGGTATGAGCAAAAGGCTGTAACAGTATTACTTGCATTACTTCACTTAGGAGTTAAAAACATTCACTTAGGACCAACATTACCAGCATTCTTATCTCCTAATGTGGCTAAAGTATTAGTAGATAACTTTGGAATCGGTGGAATTACAAACGTAGATGACGATTTAAAAATGTTCTTAGGATAATAAATAATAAGCCCCTCAAATGAGGGGCTTATTTTGTTGTACGGATAATGCGTAGCTGTCACAAATTAGATACTGTTAAATTGACTTAAAGGTAACTATAGACATAAAAGATAAATTTTATTAAATTACATATCATTATAAAAGGAAATCTGCATAAACATATTTATGAGGTCTGTACTTTGGCAAAGGGAATATTGATAATAGATGCAGATTATGGCTGAATGGATTTTTCTGGAGAGTACTTGTGTAAAGTTAAAAGAAGATATAGCAAAATAAAAATAGGTTGTTATATAACAACCTACTTTTATTTAGGACGGTTAGTCAACTATATTTAATTCTTATTTAATTCATTTATGTAAGGTAAAAGTTTGTGAGGAAAAATAGTGCAAATAACTAACCGGCCTTTTGGTGAAGTTTGGATAAAGTTTCAATTAGTTACTTAGGCATTTAATAATCAAACTTTCTTAGAATAATGATCCACTTCCAAATAAGATAATTAATAATAGGAAGAAAAATAATAAGGTACTACCATCTTCTAACCCAAAGTCACCAAATCCGTCACCAAAGAATGATCCAAAGTATGGTGCACAGAATAAAATGACTAACAGTAGGAAGAAGAAAAGTAATGCTGTATTATCTTCAAATCCTAAGTCTGCAAGTAAGCCTTTTGTAGTTTCTTCAGACAAATGTGACACCCCCTTAAAACTAATTAATATAATATATTGACTAAGTATATATCATGGAGAATATTGGGAAAAGAATTGGGTATCCCAATTCTTTTTAGTATTCTTTTCCCCAGGATAATCCACCAAAGTATATAACAAATAATAATAAGAAGAAGAATAATAAAGTGTCATCTCCAGCAAACCATTGCCTATCTGCCAACTATTACACCCCCTTCTTCATATATGAATGTAGAAAGAATCGGGATTTTATCCCGAACTCTTTATTTAATATCCGCCGAAGAAATCGCCGAATCCGCAAAAACCTGGACAGCAGAATAGTACTACTAACAATAAGAAGAAGAATAACAAGCTATCTCTAGATCCAAATAATCCACTACACATAGGGGAACAGAACAATACTACTAGTAATAGGAAAAAAAATAGTAAACTATCATCACATCCACCAAAACCATCACATTGTTTATCAGCCATACATTTCCACCTCCTTTGTTTGTTATGTAATTCAAGAGGTTAAAGTTTTCTAATATAGGTTATGCATTTAGAATAATATGTGTTACAAGATTAATAAGTTATTAAGGTAACTAGAGTTATTTATGGTATACAAACTTTAAAATATAAGGTAAAATATATGAAAACTTAATTTTAATAAGAAAAAGGGTTAAAAAGTTAAAAAAATAAAAAATATACTTGTATATTTTCCAAAAATGGTTATAACATTTCATGAAAATTTGTTAGAATTAAAAGTATATATTTAAAACACACTAAAAATAGAGTGAGTATCATAGGAGGAGATGACGTGAAGAAGTTTAAAAGAGTATTAGTAGCCAACAGAGGGGAAATAGCTATACGTATCTTCAGAGCCTGTAATGAATTAGGGATTCGGACAGTGGCAATTTATTCTGAAGAAGATAAAAACTCCCTTTTTAGAACTAAAGCTGATGAATCTTATCTAATAGGAAAAAACAAGGGACCGGTAGAGGCATATTTAAATATTGAAGAAATAATAAAGGTAGCCCTTAAAAAAGGTGTAGACGCTATACATCCAGGTTACGGTTTTTTATCAGAGAATACGGAGTTTGCTAAAAAATGTGAAGAAGCGGGAATCACATTCATAGGTCCTAATTATAAAATGATGGATCAATTAGGGGATAAAATTAAATCTAAGAAGGTTGCAAGTAGGGTAGGGGTACCTACTATCCCTGGAGTAGAAAAGGCTGTAAAATCAGAAGATGAAGCTATAGAGTATGCTAATATATGTGGATATCCAGTAATACTAAAAGCTGCTGCTGGTGGCGGTGGTAGAGGTATGAGAATAGTAAGAAAAAAAGAAGCCTTATTAGATGAATATAGAAGTGCTAAAAATGAAGCTAAGAAGGCCTTTGGTATAGATGATATTTTTGTGGAAAAATACATAGAAAAACCAAAGCATATAGAAGTACAAATTTTAGGAGATAACTATGGAAACATAGTTCACTTGTATGAGAGAGATTGTTCTGTACAAAGGAGACATCAAAAGGTAATTGAGTTTACTCCAGCATTATGTATCAGTGAAGAATTAAGACAAAACATATGTAATGATGCAATTAAAATATCTAAAGCAGTAGATTATAAGAGTGCAGGAACAGTAGAATTCCTAGTTGATGCTCATGGAAATCACTATTTTATTGAAATGAATCCAAGAATTCAGGTTGAACATACCGTAACAGAACTGGTTACAGGAGTAGATATAGTTCAAAGTCAGATTTTAATAGCACAAGGTTATAGCCTTGATTCTAATGAGATTAATATAAAATCACAAGAGGATATACAACCTAGAGGATACTCTATACAATGTAGGGTAACTACAGAAGATCCAATAAACAATTTTGCACCAGATACGGGAATAATAGATATATATAGAACAGGTTCGGGTAATGGAATAAGACTAGATGGTGGAAATGGATTTACGGGAGCTGTAATAAGTCCATATTATGATAGTTTATTAGTTAAGGTTAGTTCCTATTCAAGATCATTTGAAGATGCCATAAGAAAAGTAAGAAGAGCCGTAAAAGAGATTAAGATAAGAGGAGTTAAAACTAATGCAGGATTCCTAGTAAATGTTCTTAGTCATGAGGAATTCAAAAAAGGATTATGTGATACGGGATTCATTAAGGAAAATCCTGAACTCTTTGATATAACTGCTAAAAAAGATATGGAGCTTAAAGTGTTAAATTTCATAGGTGAAAAGGTAGTTAATGAAACTAAGGGTATAAAGAGAGATTTTGATATACCTAAAATTCCAAAGGTAGGAAATATAAGTGATTTAAGAGGTACAAAACAAATATTAGATGAGAAAGGTCCAAAGGCTGTGGCCGATTGGGTTAAATCACAAGAAAAATTACTTCTTACAGATACTACTATGAGGGATGCACATCAATCTCTAATGGCAACTCGTATGAGAAGTAGAGATATGATAAAAATCAGTAAAGCAACGGCTGCTTTAGGTAAGGATCTATTCTCTATGGAAATGTGGGGAGGGGCTACATTTGATGTGGCATACAGATTCTTAAAGGAATCTCCATGGGAGAGATTAAGAACTATAAGAAAAAGAGTTCCTAATGTGTTACTTCAAATGCTAATAAGAGGTTCAAATGGAGTTGGATACAAAAACTACCCTGATAATGTAATTAGAGAGTTAATACAATTATCTTCTAAAAATGGAATAGATGTATTTAGAATATTTGACTCTTTAAACTGGTTAAAGGGTATGGAAGTATCCTTAGATGAAGTATTAAAAACAGGTAAGATAGCAGAAGCATGCATTTGTTACACAGGAGATATACTAGATACAACTAGAGATAAATATACATTAGAATATTATGTAAATAAGGCTAAAGAAATAGAAAAAATGGGTGCTCATATACTAGGTATTAAGGATATGTCAGCTCTACTTAAGCCCCATTCTGCATTTAAACTTATTAAAGCATTAAAGGATGAAGTATCCATACCAATTCACTTACACACTCATGATACAAGTGGTAATGGTGTGGCAACTATATTAATGGCGGCAGAAGCTGGAGTAGATGTAGTAGATACGGCAATTAATAGTATGTCAGGACTTACTAGTCAACCAGCGCTGAACTCTGTTGTGGCAGCTTTAGAAAACACTAAGAGAGACACAGGAATGAACCTGGATGACATTCAAAAAATATCTGATTACTGGGCAGATGTAAGACCAGTATATGAGAGTTTTGAATCAGGACTTAAGTCTGGTACGGCAGAAATCTATAAGTATGAAATACCAGGTGGACAATATTCAAACTTAAAGCCACAAGTTGAAAGTTTTGGTCTTGGACATAGATTTAATGAAGTTAAGGAAATGTATAAGACTGTTAACATAATGTTAGGAGACATAGTAAAGGTAACTCCATCATCAAAGGTTGTGGGAGATATGGCAATCTTTATGGTTAAGAATGATTTAGATGAAGAAAATATATACGAAAAGGGTAAAGACCTAGCATTCCCAGACTCTGTAGTATCCTACTTTAAAGGAATGATGGGTCAACCTATGGGTGGATTCCCTGAAGACTTACAAAAGCTTGTATTAAAGGGAGAAGAACCTATTACATGTAGACCTGGTGAATTATTAGAGAGTGAAGATTTTAATAAGATCAAGAAGGATCTGAAAGAGAAATTTGAAATAGAAGCAACTGATGAAGATGCAGTGAGTTTTGCCCTATATCCAAAGGTATTTGATGAATACTTAAGTTATATTAAAGAAAATGGAGACTTTAGTAGAATGGGAAGTGACATCTACTTCCACGGACTAAGGGAAGGTGAGACTTGCAACGTTGAGATTGAAGAAGGTAAGGTACTAGTTATAAAGCTTCTTGAAATCGGTAGAGTAGATGAAGAAGGAAAGAGAACAGTATTATTTGAAGTAAACGACTCTAGACGTGCTATTAAAGTACATGATAAGGGAAGCGTAGTTCAAAATGCTGAGGCAGTAAGTATCCAAATGGCAGATGTAGATAATCCAAATGAAATAGGTTCAAGTATCCCAGGAAAATTAATAAAGGTATTAGTTAAAGAGGGGGATAAGGTTGCAGAAAATGATACAGTAGCCATAATAGAAGCCATGAAGATGGAAACTAATATTACAGCATCAAAGGATGGTGTGGTAGAAAAGATATTTGCTAAAGAGGGAGATCAAGTAAAGTCAGGTCAATTAATATTAAAAATTGAAGAATAATAAGAAAGTCGTCCAATATATTGAACTGCCCCCTGTCAAGTAGA